>NZ_JASJVC010000047.1:0-28162 GCF_035019905.1 Sphingomonas sp. 10B4
GCCCCTCGAGTTCCTCACGTTTCATAAACAGGATGAATCACGGACTGCCCGGTTTGACAAGGGGGTGGGTAATTACGTTCGGTCAGCTCGACATGAACATCAGCTATGATCTCAACAAGAAGATCGCGCTGTCGCTCGAGGCGATCAATCTGACCAATTCGAGCCTGCGCACCTATGGCCGGTCGGAAAACAACGTCTGGTTCGCACAGGAGCTGCAACGCCGCTTCCTGTTCGGCGCGCGCTATCGCTTCTAGCGCGTGAAGCCTGACCGGACGATGCTTGAGGGGGGAGCATCGTCCGGACAGTGCACGATACGACGCGATTTGTCGGCGCCGTGCTTGGCGCTCCCTCGATCGGCGATTATCACGGCTGCATGACCATCACAGTATGACCAACACCGTTCTTCTCGATACGATCGCGCATGCCGATCTGCGTGTTGCCATCGGCCATGCCGCGCGCTTCGGCGATGCGGTCAACCAATGCGTCGTCTTCCCGACCGAGTTCGAGGCGGCGCAGCGCGACTATCCGATCGTGTTTCGGCGCGATGCGGAGGGTTCCTTCTATGCCGTCGCCTTGCTCGGGCTCGACCGCGACGAGAATCTGTTCCTCGATCCGCGCGGCTGGGACGCGCGCCACATCCCCGCGCTCCACCAGCGCGGCCCCTTCCTGATCGGCATGGTCGACCGCGACGGCGTCAGCGAGCCCGAACCGATGCTCCACGTCGATCTCGACCACGCGCGCATCGGTGCAACCGATGGCCAGCCGGTCTTCCTGCCGCACGGCGGGCAGTCGCCGTATCTCGACCATATCGTCAAGGTGCTTCGCGTGATTCATGACGGGATCGCGATGCGCGCGCCGATGTTCGCCGCGTTCGAGCAAGCCGAGCTGATCGAGCCGGTCACGCTCGACATCGCGCTCGACGAAGAGACGCATTACAGCGTGCCCGATTGCTTCACGATCGGACCCGAGCGGCTCGCCCGGCTCGACGCCGCCGCGCTCGATGCGCTGCACCGCGCGGGGTTCCTCCAGCATGCGTTCCTCGTCGCGTCCTCGCTCGGCAATGTCACGCGGCTGATCGAGCTCAAGAACCGCAAGCGCCGCGCGGGATGACGCTGCCACTCCACCCCGCCACGCTGATCGCGCAGCAACGTCCGGTGGTGTTGCGCGCTTTGGTGCGCGATTGGCCGATCGTGCGCGCCGGGCTCGAAAGTCCCGCCGCCGCCGCTGCCTATCTCAAGCGTTTCGATCGCGGTGCGGCAGTCGTCGGCTATACCGGCGCGCCCGAGATCGGCGGCCGCTTCTTCTACGACGAGCGCGGCACGGGGATGAACTTCACCGCGTCGCGCGTCGCGCTCGACGCCTATGTCGACCGGATGCTGTCGACGCTCGACGCGCCCTATGCGCCGTCGCTGTATGTCGGCTCGACCGACCTCGACACCTATCTCCCGGGCTTCCGCGCCGAGAACGACCTCGCCGCCGATTTTGCAGGCGCGACGCCGCTCGCGAGCATCTGGATCGGCAACCGCACCACCGCGGCGACGCATTTCGACATGTCGAACAACATCGCCTGCTGCGTCGTCGGGCGTCGCCGCTTCACGCTGTTCCCGCCCGCGCAGATCGCCAACCTCTATCCCGGCTCGCTCGAGCCGACGCCCGGTGGCCAGGTCGTCAGCATGGTCGACGCGCGTGCACCCGATTTGGCACGCTATCCACGCTTCGCCGAAGCGCTCGCCAGCGCGGAGGTGTTCGATCTCGAGCCGGGCGACGTGCTCGTCTATCCGGCCTTGTGGTGGCACAATGTCGAGGCGCTCGACGGCTTCAACGTGCTCGTCAATTATTGGTGGAACAACGCGCCGCGCTTCCTCGACAGCCCGATGAACACCATCCTCCACGGCTTGCTGAGCTTGCGCGACCGGCCCGATACCGAAAAGCAGGCGTGGCGCGCGCTGTTCGATTACTATGTGTTCGGCCCGGCCGATCTCCCCGCCGCGCATCTGCCCGAGCCGATGCACGGGGCGCTCGCGCCACTGACCGATCTCACCGCGCGACGGCTGCGCGCGCAGCTTCTGCAAAGGCTCAACCGATGACCGCAGCCCCCTCGCCCGACCAGACGATCAAGCGCGTCGTCGTCGCAGGCGGCGGCACCGCGGGCTGGATCGCGGCGGCGGCGCTGGCGAAACATCTCGGGCCGTTGCTCGAGATCGTGCTGGTCGAATCCGACGAGATCGGCACGGTCGGTGTCGGCGAAGCGACGATCCCGACGATCCGCACCTTCCACCGCTTGCTCGAACTCGACGAGCGCGAATTTCTGCGCGCGACACAGGCGACCTTCAAGCTCGGCATCGCGTTCGAGAATTGGGCGCGCGACGGCGATCGCTACATCCATTCGTTCGGGCGCGTCGGCCAGTCGATCTGGATGGGCGACTTCCAGCATATGTGGCTGCGCGGCCGCGCGGCGGGGATCGCCGACGAGCTCGGCGCCTATTGCTTCGAGCTTGCCGCCGCCGAAGCGGGCAAGTTCGCCACCGCCGACGACGCCAAGATCAACTACGCCTATCATTTCGACGCCGGCCTCTACGCGCGCTACCTCCGCGACTTCAGCGAGAAGCGCGGTGTCACGCGGATCGAGGGCAAGATCGGCGGTGTCGTGCAGAACGCCGAGAGCGGGTTCATCGAAGCGCTCGAGCTCGACGACGGACGCCGTATCGACGGCGATCTGTTCGTCGATTGCTCGGGCTTTCGCGGGCTGCTGATCGAGCAGACGCTCAACGCCGGCTATGAGGATTGGAGCCACTGGCTGCCGACCAACCGCGCGCTCGCGGTACAGACCAAAGCCGTCGCGCCGCCCCGACCCTACACACGCGCCATTGCGCACGAGGCGGGCTGGCAGTGGCAGATCCCGCTCCAGCACCGCGTCGGCAACGGGCTGGTCTATTGCAGCGAGTATCTGTCGGACGACGCCGCGCGCGAGAAACTGCTCGCGCAGGTCGACGACGAGACGATCACCGAGCCGCGGACGATCCGCTATGTCACCGGGCGGCGCAAGCGCGTGTGGGACAAGAACTGCGTCGCGCTGGGGCTCGCCAGCGGTTTTGTCGAACCGCTCGAATCGACCAGCATCCATCTCATCATGATCGGCATCACGCGGCTGATCCAATCCTTTCCCTTTGCCGGGATCAAGGATTCGGTCGTGCGGCGCTACAACGATCTGGCGGAGACCGAACTCGAGCGCGTGCGCGACTTCATTATCTTGCATTATCATCTGAACGAACGGCGCGAGCCGTTCTGGCAGCGCTGTGCGACGATGGAGATCCCCGATACGCTCGCGCAGCGGATCGCGCTGTTCGCCGAATCCGCGCTCACGCCGCAGACCTCCGACGATCTGTTCCAGGCGGATTCGTGGTTGCAAGTGATGCTCGGCCAGCGGCTCGAGCCCGGCGGCTATCACCATATGGGGCATGTGCTGAGCGACGTGCATCTCGCGCGCGCCTTTGCCGATCTCAAGGGCAATATCGCAGGGGCAGTCGGCCGGATGCCGACGCATCAGGCGTTTCTCGACAGCTACTGCGCACGCTGAGCGCAAGCGCCGTCGCGAGGCGACGGTTCGAGCTCAAGCAGCGCCAACTGTGCTAAAGGCGTGCGCATTGGCACACTTCGAACAGGGGCTTTCGCATGAGCACGATCGACACGCGTCAGGCACAGGCCTTCCCGGTGCTCACCCCGGCGCAAGTCGAAACCGCGTCGCGCTTCGCCAGCGGCCCGGCGCAAAGCTTCGCGCCCGGCTCGCCGATCTTCGCGATCGGCGACGAGCATGCCCCGACCTGGCTCGTCCTCAGCGGCGGGATCGCGGTGCACCGCCGCGACGGGTTGAGCGATGAAGCGCCTGTCACGGTCCACGGCCCCGGCCAGTTCAGCGGCGAAGTCAGCCAGCTTGCCGGACGCCCATCGCTCGCTGGCGGCACGGCGGGCGATGCGGGATGCACCGCGCTGCCGTTCGATTCGGCGCATCTGCGCGCGCTGATGGTCGGATCGGCCGATGTCGGCGAGGTCGTGATGCGCGCGCTGATCCTGCGCCGCGTCGGCTTGATCGAGGCGGGCGGATCGGGCTCGGTGCTGATCGGCAACCCCGACGGCAAGGCGCTGCTCGCGCTGCAGGGCTTTCTGACGCGCAGCGGCTATCCCAACCTCGTGCTCGATGCCGCGGTCGACGGCGAAGGCCACGACGTGGTCGAACGGCTCGGCGTGCTTCCTGGCGAACTGCCGCTGCTGGTCTGCCCCAACGGCACCGTGCTGCGCAATCCGAGCACGAGCGAAGTCGCGGCCTGTCTCGGCATGGTCACCGAGCTCGACCCGGCCAAGGTCTATGACGTCGCGATCGTCGGCGCTGGGCCGGCTGGCCTCGCCGCCTCGGTCTATGCCGCGTCCGAGGGGCTCGGCGTGATCGTGCTCGACGAAGTGGCGATGGGCGGCCAGGCGGGCCAGTCGAACCGGATCGAGAATTACCTTGGCTTCCCGACCGGCATTTCGGGCCAAGCGCTGGCCGGTCGCGCGTTCAACCAGGCGCTCAAGTTCGGCGCCGAGGTTGCGATCCCGCTGTGCGCCGAGCGGCTCGATTGCGCCGTCGAGGAACGAAGCGCGCCTCTGTCGCTCCACTTGTCCGAGGGCCGACAGCTGCGCACGCGCACCGTGGTGATCGCCTCGGGCGCGCGCTACCGTCGCCCCGACGTGCCCGATCTCGCCAAGTTCGAGGGGGCGGGCATCTCCTATTGGGCGTCGCCGATCGAGGCCAAATTGTGCGCGGGCGAGCAGGTCGCGCTGGTCGGCGGCGGCAATTCGGCGGGGCAGGCGGTGGTGTTCCTCGCGCCGCACGTCGCGCGGCTGCATCTCATCGTGCGGCGGCCGCTCGAGGCGACGATGTCGCGCTATCTGATCGATCGGATCGCCGCGCTCCCCAATGTCGAGCTGCATGTCGGCAGCGAGATCGTCGCGCTCGATGGCGATGCGCAGGGTGCACTCGCCGGCGCGAGCTTCCGCAACCGGGCGGATGGCGCGCAATCGCACTGCGAGATGCGGCATCTGTTCCTGTTCATCGGGGCCGATCCCAATACGGCATGGCTCGACGGCTGCGTCGCGACCGATGCCAAGCGCTTCGTGCTGACCGGCGACGATTTCATCGACGACGCCAAGGGCTATGGCCGCGCCGCGCTGCCGCTGGAGACGAGCCGGCCGGGGGTGTTCGCGATCGGCGACGTCCGCGCGGGCTCGACCAAGCGCGTCGCCGCCGCGGTCGGTGAAGGCGCGGCGGTGGTGGCGCAGATTCATACCGCGCTGGCGCATCTGGCGCAGGCATAGGCTCCGATCCTCCCCGGCACGGGGAGGTGCTGACGGAGGGGGCTGGCCGCAAGCGCTCCGCCCGCGGCGAGCCCCCTCCACCGTTCGCCGAAGGCTCACGGTCCCCCTCCCCGTGCCGGGGAGGATAATTACGCGTTCACGACCAGCGGCGGGTCGCCGGGCGTCCAGGGGGCGAAACGCAGCATCGCCTGCGCGAACAGAGGCGACGCGACATGGCGTGCGAGCCACGCCTGCACCCGCGCGATCGGCTGCGCGGCGAACCCGTCAGGGTCGACCGCCGCGAACTGCCGGACGAACGGGAAGATCGCCATGTCGCTCAGCCCGCGCTGCGCCCCGCACAGATTCGCGCTGTCCGACAGTCGCGCTTCGAGCAGCCCGAGCATCGCCACACCGGTGTCGCGATGCACGATCGGATCGGCGCCGTGGCGTTCGGCATATTTGTAGCGGTCGAGATGGTGCTTGAACTGCGCGTCGAACGTCTCGACCAGCGCCGCGTCATACCCCGCCAGCCAGCCTTCTGGATCGTTCCGCCCGAGCGCCCACAGCATGATCTCGAGGCTCTCGTCGATCACGCGCCCGTCGGCGCACACCAATACCGGCACCGTCCCCTTCGGCGACGCCGCCAGCATCGCTGCGGGCTTGTCGCGCAGCACGATCTCGCGAAGCTCGAACGGCTCCCCGCTCGCCAGCAACGCCAGCCGCGCCCGCATCGCATAGGGGCAGCGGCGGAAGCTGTAGAGCAGCGTCACCGCGCCCGCGCGCGCTCCAGCGCGATCCCGGCAAGGTTCTGCGTACGCTTGATGTAGCGCAGATTGGGCATCGCGCCGTCGGCGAACAGCGCGCGGAACGCCGCGAGATGCGGGACGCTGTCGCCGCGGCACTTGGTGCGGCCATTGGCCATGTCGATCACCGCGACCGAATCGCCGAGCAAGACGAAGTCGGTGAGGCCAAGCGCCTGTGCCCCCTTCAGCGCCGCGATCAGCGCGAGCCATTCCGAATCCATGCTCGAGCCTATGCCCGCGTCGAGCTCGGCATGCGCCACGCCGGCGATGACATAGGCATATTCCATCTTGCCCGGATTGGGGCGGCAACCGCCGTCGAAATAGACTTTTACCCGGTCGGTCATCGTAGCATCCTTTTCATGCCGCCCACGCGGCCAGATCATCCTGCTGCCCGATCAAGGCCAGCCCGTGCGCGATCGAGGTCAGTTCACCGCCCGTCGCGATCCGCTCCGCGCCGAAGCGTTCGTCGAACAGCCGACGAATGCGCGGGGTGAGCGAGGTACCGCCGGTCAGGAAGACGCGGTCGATTGCGCTCGCCGGCGTTGCCGCCGTCGCCAGCGCGCGGTCGACCGCGTCGCCGATCCGCGCGATGTCGGGCGCGATCCACGTCTCGAACTCGGCGCGCGTGACATCGGCCTCGACCGTCAGCCCCGCACCGGCAAAGTGGAAATGCGCGTCCTCGCTGCTCGACAGCGCGCGCTTCACTTGCCCGACCGCGTCGTACAGCTGATAGCCGAGCTCCTGCTCGATCACCGCGATCATCCGCGTGATCGCATCCGGCTCGACCGCGTTGCGGCGCAATTTGTCGAGTTCGGCGAGCGTGCGGCGATTGCGCATCAGCGCGAGCCGCGACCAGTCGCTGAAATCGTTGAAATAGCCCCCCGGAATATCGAGCACCTTGCCCATCGAGCGATACGACCCGCCCTTGCCGAGCAACGGCATGACGAGATGGTCGACGATCCGGTAGTCGAAGCGGTCGCCCGCGATCCCGACGCCCGCCGCCCCAAGCGGGGTACAGCGCCGCGCCGCGCCCGGCGCTGCGATGTGGACCACCGAGAAATCGCTCGTCCCGCCGCCGAAATCGGCGACGAGGATCGTGGCCGGGTCGCTGATCCGCGACGCATAGCTGAACGCCGCGCCGATCGGCTCATAGACATAGTGAATCTCGGCACCGAGCCCGGCGAACATCGCGTCGTAGCGCGTCCGCGCGAGCGTCTCGTTCGGGCGGCTGCCCGCGAACTCGACCGGCCGTCCCACGACGACGCGCGCCGCCTGCCCGTCGAGCGCACCGCCGGCGCGTGCAGCGAGCTTGGCGAGGAACAACTGGCCGAGCTCCTCGAAGCGCAAGCGGCGTTCGAAGACGTTGGCGAATTCGAAGCTCGCGCTCGCCACCACCGACTTGAACGATTGCAGGAAGCGGCTGTCCTGCGGGAATTCGAGATATTCGCGGATCGCCCATGGCCCGGCATCGGCGGCGAGCCCGCTCGGCACGCCGGGATGGCGCCCGTCGTCTTCCCAGAAGCACAAGGCCGAGCGGAAGACGGGGTCGCGCGCGTCGGGCGCATCGAGCGCGACAAGTTCGGCAGCATTATCCCGCGATAGCGCGACCACCGAGTTGGTGGTGCCAAAATCGAGGCCGATCGCGGTGGGGGAAGATATGGACATGACGCGAGGCGCTCTAGTCGCAAAGTCCGGGCGGCGCAAAACTCCCGCAAGAGGTGCGACTCGCACAGATCAGACATCAGCAACGTCCATGCGCACGCGAGAGCAGCGCATGACAAGACGCCGCTGTGTGACAAGTTAGCCGCACTTGGGTAAATACGTAAATAATCGTTTCCCGAAAGGCGCGCGTAAGATCCGGTACAGTGGCGCGCTTGCGCCGCATTTTACGCGACGTAACGATCCCGCGCGGCGGCGCCATCGATCGAAGCGCGGTTTATGACGTGAAAATGATATTTTGGTAATACCCCGGTTGCAGCGAATGTAACATTCCTGACCCAATCGAGCGCTAGCCGAGCCGGACCGGGGCTAAACGGCCCGACTGGTTCAGGGGATATCACAATGATCGTTCGTTCGGGCTTCCGCCTGCAGCTGCTCATGGGCGGCGCGCTAATCGCTCTCACCGCTTCGCCAGCCCTGGCGCAGACCGCTCCGGCCACCGACGCCGCGGCCACCGCACCGGTTGCCGACACGCAGGCGACGACGCCCGCCGCAGCTCCCGAAGAGCAGGGCGCCGGCATCGGCGACATCGTCGTCACCGCGACCCGTCGTGAAACCAACCTGCAGAAGACGCCGATCTCGATCAGCGTGCTCAGCGCACAGGGCATTGCCGATCGCCACGTGCTCAGCCTGTTCAACCTCGCCGACGGCTCGATCCCGTCGCTCCGCGTCGCGACCTTCGAAGCGCGCCAGTCGGCGCTGACGATCGGTATCCGCGGTATCGTCCCCTACGATCAGAACCAGACCGCGCGCGACGGCGGCGTCGGCGTCTATATCGACGGCGTCGCGCTGGGTAAGACCCAGGGCCTGAACGCTGCGCTGTTCGACATCGAGCGCATCGAAGTGCTGAAGGGTCCGCAGGGCACGCTGTTCGGCCGCAACACCGAAGGCGGCGCGCTGTCGCTCGTCTCGAAGGCCCCGACCGGCGTGTTCGACGCGCGCGTCACCGCTGGCATCGGCAATTACGGCGCCCGCAACACCGACCTGCACCTCGACCTGCCGAGCTTCTACAACATCTCGCTCAAGTTCGACGGCGTGTATCAGCATCAGGATCCGACGGTGAAGAACCGGCTCCAGGGTGCGACCGGCTGGAACTATTACGACCGCAAGGGCGGCCGCGTCGCAGCCCGCTGGCAGCCGATCGACGGCTTCACCGCTGACCTCGCTTATGATTATGCGAAGGACGAGAACAGCCCGAACTTCAGCCAGCTGCTCAACTACAACCCCGGCAAATATGCGGTCGGCTCCTACACCAACGGCGCGACCGGCGTCCTTGGCACCTCGCTGTTCGTGCCCGGCACCGGCACCGCTTGCGGCGGCACGATCACCGCAGCGCAGTCGGCGGCCGGGCGCCCGATCTGCGTCGCGCCCAAGGCGCCGCTCGTCGGCGTCCATCCCGAGCGCCAGTACATCTCCGATGTCGGCGTCCCGCAGCAGCCGAGCGTCGACATCACGCACGGTTTCTCGGCCAATCTGAAGTACAAGCTCGCACCGTGGATCGAGCTGCGCTCGATCACCGCATGGCGCGGCGTCAAGACCGATCAGTGGGACAACTCCGGCGGCCCAGAGCGCAGCTCGTTCTCGCCGTTCGTCGTCAACACCGCGAACCCGACCGCGATCAACACGACCGGCACGTTCAGCCGCTACAGCCTCTCGTTCCTCAAGCAGAACCAGTTCAGCCAGGAATTCCAGGCGGTCGGCAGCGTACCGCAGTTCGACTATGTCGTCGGCGCGTATTACTACACCGAACAGGCGAGCGAATATGCCGCCACCCCACTGACCAACCAGTGGAACGCCGATGGCACCGCCTATACGATCCGCAGCCCGATCCCGGGCAATTCGAGCGCGATCACGGGGGCGAACTCGGGCCTTCAGCGCTATGATGCATCGTGCAACAACACGCTGGCGGCCACTGCACCGCAATTCGCCAACAGCTGCCAGTTCATCACGCGCGCCAGCGCCGCGACCGACCACAACTATTCGGTGTTCGGCAATCTGACCTTCTCGCCCGAGGCGCTCGGCAACGTGCTGCACATCACGGCAGGCGGTCGCTGGACCAAGGACGACCGTCACGGCAGCCTCTACGTCATCAACAACCGTACCGATCTTGCCGGTGCGACCGGCGTCGTTGCACCGTTCGGCTTCAAGAACAGCATCAGCCGCTTCGACCCGATGTTCAACATCGCGTTCGACGCGACGCGCGACATCCACTTCTACGCAAAATATGCGACCGGCTTCCGCGCCGGTGGTGCGAACGACCGCTCGCTGCAGTTCAACGCCTTCGGTCCGGAAGCGGTCAAGTCGTACGAAATCGGCGCCAAGGCCGACTTCTGGGATCACCGCGCGCGCCTCAACGTCGCGGGCTACATCATGGATCGTAGCAACACGCAGTTCGACTTCGACTATTTCGACACCAACGGCTCGAGCCCGACCAACGGCGCGCATATCGAGCAGACCACCAATGCCGGCAAATCGAAGATCCGCGGCGTCGAGATCGACCTGACGGTGAAGCCGATCCCGCAGCTGACGCTGACCGGTTCGTATGCCTACACCTATTGGAAGGCACCTTCGGCCGTGAACCCGCTGACGCCGGGTGCGCCGCCGCAGCAGCTCTACATCGTCTACACGCCGAAGAATGCGGCCTCCGCCGCGCTCGACTATGTGCTTCCGGTGAATATCGGGGATGCCAGCGTCCGTCTTCACCTCGACGGCAACTATTCGAGCAGCCAGTACAGCTTCCAGCTCGAGAGCACCAAGACCGACGCCAGCTTCGTGATGAACGGGCGCCTCGCGCTCGCCGACATCGCGGTGAACGACCATAACAAGGTCACCGTCTCGGTCTGGGCGCGCAACCTGCTCGACACGACCTACGTCTATCGTCGCTCGTCGGCGAACTCGACGCCGGTGCAGAACTACAGCGCGACCGGTGCGCTGATTTCGACCGCATACGGCGGCATCCTCGGCGACTATGGCAATTTCAACGCGCCGCGCACCTACGGCTTCGAACTCTCCGCCAAGTTCTGATCACTCGGCACTAGGCGGGAAGACCCGGTCCGAGCATTGCTCGGGCCGGGTTTTTCTTTGCCTGCGCGGTTCAACCGTGGTCGACCAGCATATAGCCGACGCCGCGGATCGTCTCGATCGGGTCTGGCTCGCCGGCAGCATTCAAATGCCCGCGCAAGCGCCGGATGTAGGATTCGACGACATTGGTCGCGGGTTCGCCGTCGTAGCGCCACACGTTGCGATAGAACATCGCGCGCGTGACGATCGCATTCTTGTTGCGGATCAGCTCGCACAGCATCTGGAACTCGAGCTTGGGCAAAGCCAGCACACGCCCGCCGCGTTGTGCGCGATACTTGATTTCGTTCACTTCGATGTCGCCCGCACGCATCACGCCGTGCCCCCCGCTGCGCGTCGCTCGCCGCAGGATCGCGCGCAACCGCGCCTCGATCTCGACCGCGGCGATCGGCTTGACGAGATAGTCGTCGGCGCCGGCATCGAGCCCGGCGAGCCGGTCGGGCAAATCGCCATGCACGCTCAGCAGCACGATCGGCAGATCGAGCCCGCGCTCGCGCAGCGTACGCGTGATCTCGACCCCGCCGACATAGGGCAGCACCAGTTCGAGCAGCACCGCGTCGAACGTTTCCTGCGTCGCCCGTGCGAGCGCGGTCCGGCCATCGCCGACGATCACGACCTCGTGCGACAGCGCGCCGAGATCGCTCGCGAGCTGGCGCGGCGCGCGCGCATCGTCATCGGCAATCAGGAGACGCACCGCTAGACTCCCGCTCGAGGGTTCGTTTCTGCCCAGCGACCATAACCGAACCGCGCCGCATTGCACGGGCGGCGTAGCGCGACCGCGCGAGCTGATCCAGATGATTGACCCGTTTCCGTCCCCCCGCTACGCGCCTTCCTGCGACAGGTTCCCCGGCGACGGGGATGAAAAGGGAACGGGAAAACCCCGGCTGCCCCTGCAACTGTAAGCGGCGAGTTGCCCGGCCATTTGCCATTGAGACCTTCGGGTCCTGAGAAGGCGGCCGGAACGACGGTGACCCGTGAGCCAGGAGACCTGCCCGTCGCAGTCGTCTTTCGACCGGCCAGGGTGCGCCGAGCGAACGGGGAAGACCCCGCGTGACGACATCGCCGACCTGCATCGTGCAGGCGGGATGGTTCGCGCCCTCCCCCTTGCGCGCTTCAGGTCTCCGACTGTCTACAAGCGGGGACTGCCATGAAACGATTCCACCCATCGACCTCGGGCCTGCTACTCGGCCTGCTGATCGCGACGCCGGCCTTCGCCGACACGCCGCCACGCCCCGACGATGCCCAGCAAGCGCCACGCCCCGATGCGGCGAGCGACATTCCGACCGACGCGAGCGCCGACATCGTCGTTACGGCGACACGCGTGCCGACCGCGATCGACCGCGTCGCAGCTTCGGTCACCGTGCTCGACAAGGCCGCGATCGACCGCAGCCAGGACATCGGCGTCACCGAAATCCTGGTCCGCACGCCCGGCGTCAGCATGTCGCGCAACGGCGGCTATGGTACCAATACCTCGCTGCGCATCCGCGGCGCCGAGACCGACCAGACCGTCGTCGTCATCGACGGGGTCAAGCTCAACGATCCCTCGTCGCCCGGCGGCGGCTACAATTTCGCCAACCTCTTCACCGGCGACGCGAGCCGGATCGAAGTGCTGCGCGGGCCGCAATCGATCCTGTGGGGCAGCCAGGCGATCGGCGGCGTCGTCAACATCGTCACCGCGCTGCCGCAAAAGCCGATCGAGGGGAGCTTCGACGTCGAGGCCGGATCGCGCGAGACGGTCAACGCGCGCGCAGCGATCGGCGGCAAGACCGGGCCGCTGACCTTCCGCATCGGCGCGCAGAGCTTCACCACCGCCGGCATCTCCGCCATCGCGCCGGCGTTCGGCGGCACCGAGACCGACGGCTATACCAACCAGAGCGTCACCGGACGCGCCGAACTCAAGCTCGCCGACGGGATCAGCGCCGACGTCCGCGGCTATTATGCGCGCGGCCGCGTCGAGCTCGATGGCTTTGCCGGCGATTCGGCGGACTTTTCGGTCGATACGCAATTCGTCGGCTATGCCGGGCTCAACGTCGATCTGTTCGGCGGGCGGCTGCGCAATCGCGTCGCCTATGGCTATACCGATATCCAGCGTGACAATTACAGCCCCGAGCTGCCGCAACCGCTGACCTTCGACGCGAACGGCCGCAACTCGCGGCTCGAATATCAAGGCAGCCTCGGCATCGCGACCGGCTGGGACGCGGTGTTCGGCGTCGAACACGAGGTTTCGCGCTTCCGCACCGTGTCGCCCGACGGCACGCTCGGCACGCCGATCCCGGCGCCCGACCGGGCACGCGCCGCACTGACCGGCGTCTATGCCAAGCTCACCGCGACGGTGGCCGACGGGCTGACGCTCAGCGGCGGGGTGCGCAACGACGATCATAGCCGCTTCGGCAGCAAGACGCTGTTCGAGGCGGGCGCGGTGTGGGCGCTGCGCAGCGGCACGACGCTGCGCGCGAGCTATGGCGAGGGCTTCAAGGCGCCAACGCTGTACCAGCTCTTCTCCGAATACGGGAACCAGACGCTCCGGCCCGAACAGGCCAAGGGCTGGGAAGCCGGCGTCGAACAGCGGCTGCTGGGTGGCGCACTGACGCTCGGCGGCAGCTATTTCGAGCGCCGCTCGACCAACCTGATCAATTTTGCCAGCTGCCCTGACGTTCCGACGACGGCGGTGTGCTTCCAGCCCGGCACGACGATTGCGCGCTTTGGCTATTACGCCAACGTGTCGCGCGCCTTCGCCCGCGGCGTCGAGGCGCAAGGCGCGCTGCGGCTCGGGCAGCGCCTGCTGATCGACGGCAATTACACCTATTCGCTCTCGGAAGACCGGTCACTGGGCGCGACCGATGGCCTGCAGCTCGCACGGCGCCCGCGCAATGCGGCGAACGGATCGGCGACCTATACGCTGCCGAGCGGTATTTCGGGCGGCGTTGCGGTCCGCTGGTCGGGCGAAACCTTCAACGACGCGGCGCACTTCACGCGGCTTGCCCCCTACACGCTGGTCGATTTGCGTGCCGAGCTGCCGGTCACCCAGCATGTCGCGCTGTTCGGGCGGATCGAGAACCTGTTCAATGCGCAGTATCAGACGATCTATCGCTACGGCACGCTTGGCCGCAGCGTCTATGCCGGCTTCCGTGGCCGGTTTTGAGGGGGAGATGCCGATGACCACCGACCTTCACGCGCGCCAAGCCGATCTGCTGTGGATCCTGCTCTTCACCATCGCGAGCACGCTCACCACGCTGATCTTCGCTTGCGCCACGCCCTTTCCCGCGCTCGCAGCCTTGGCGGCGGTGCATCTCGATCGCCGTGACGGCGTCGCGCTGATGGTTGCCGCCTGGGCGGTGAGCCAGGCGGTCGGGTTCTGCGTGCTGGGCTATCCGTGGGACGCCGCGACCGCGCTGACCGGCGTCGCGATCGGCACCGCTGCGGTGGCGGGCGCGATCGTATCGAGCCTCGTCGATAACCGCGTTCCGGCGCGCTCGACCGTCGCGCGGCTCGCGATCGCCTATGTCGCGGCCTTCGCCGTGTTCAAGCTGGCGATCCTGCTCTGGGCGCCGGTGATCGGCCATGCCGATGTCGCGCTATCGCTGCCGATCCTGCAACGCCAGTTCGTGCGCTACGCCGCGATCCTCGCTGCGTTCTACGCGCTCTACCGCGTGCTGACCGCGGCGGGCGTGCCAGCCCCGGCGGCCGCGCCGCAGCCGGTGACGGCATGACCTTGCGCGAAGTGACCGACGGCCCAGCGGTCGTCGCGTGCAACACGTGCCGCTTTTCCGCCGACGCCCGCGACGATGCCGCCAATGTGCGCGGCGGGGCGCGGCTGGTCGAGGCGTTGCGCGCGGTCCAGGCCGAGCCCGGCTATGACGGCGTCGCGGTGCAGGAAATGCCGTGCCTGTTCGCCTGCCAGGATTTCTGCACGGTGCATCTGCGCGCGCCGGGCAAGGTCGGCTATGTGCTCGGGCGCTTCGAGCCGAGCGCGGAGGCCGCGCGCGCGATCCTCGATTATGCGCTGCTCTATGCCGAGAGCGACGCGGGCCAGGTGCCCTATCGCAGCTGGCCCGCCGGGGTGAAGGGGCATTTCATCACGCGCACGCCGCCGGCCGGCTTCGTCGTCGAATGACCGCATTCGCGTCGGTCGCCGCGTTCGAGGGCGCGCTCGTCGCGCTGCCCGGGCCCGATTGCAGCGCGCAAGCCGAAGCGGCCGAACGGCAGGGACAATTGACCAAGCCGCCGGGTTCGCTCGGGCGGCTCGAAGAGCTCGCCGTGTTCGTTGCCGGGTGGCAGGGCGTCAGCGTCCCACGAATCGCGCATGGTCGCGTCGCGGTGTTCGCGGGCAATCACGGAATCGTCGCGCACGGCGTCAGCGCGTTCCCGGCGGCGGTGACGGCTGAAATGGTCCGCAACTTCCGGAACGGCGGCGCTGCGATCAATGCGCTGGCGGCGGCGGCGGGGCTCGAACTGGTCGTCGTTCCGCTCGACCTCGACCGACCGACCGCCGACTTCACCCGCTCACCCGCAATGTCGGCCGACGAATGCCTCGCCGCGCTGAATGCCGGTGCGGCGGTGGTGCGCGACGGCGTCGATCTGCTCGTGCTCGGCGAGATGGGGATCGGCAATTCGACCGCTGCCGCGGCGCTATGCGCGCGCAGCTTCGGCGGGGCGGCTGCCGACTGGGTCGGACCCGGGACGGGGGTCGATGCCGCGGGGGTCGCGCGCAAGGTCGCGGTGGTCGAGGCCGCGCTCGCCTGCCATGCGGATGCCCCGACGACCGCGTTCGAGACGCTCCGCCGTGTCGGCGGGCGCGAGATTGCGGCGATCGCCGGCGCGGTCGTCGCCGCGCGGCTGGCGGGCGTGGTGGTGGTGCTCGACGGGTTCATCTGCAGCGCAGCACTCGCGCCGATCGCTGCGGCGCATCCCACGATTACCGACCATTGCATCGCCGGGCATTGCTCGGCCGAGCCGGGGCATGCGCGCTTGCTCGCTCGGCTGGGGCTTACGCCGCTGCTCACTCTGGGCATGCGGCTCGGCGAGGCGAGTGGTGCCGCCGTGGCGGCGGGGGTGATCCGCGCTGCACTTGCCGCGCATGCCGAGATGGCGACCTTTGCCGAAGCCGGCGTCTCGGGCGCGTGAGCGCGCCGGTCCTGCTCCACCTGCTGCGCCACGGCGCGCCCGAGTTGACGGGCACGCTGCTCGGGCGGACCGACAGCGCGGTGACGGCGCAAGGCCTTGCCGACTGTGCGCGACGGGCCATCGAACTCGATGTCGCGACCGTCGTAAGCTCCGACCTGATCCGCGCGCGCGCCTGTGCGGAAACGATTGCGCGCGACCGCGGGCTTGGCGTGACGGTCGACCCGCGCTGGCGCGAGCTCAATTTCGGCGCGTGGGACGGGCACGCGCCCGCGACGATCGACCCCGCCGCGCTCTCCGCCTTTTGGGATGACCCCGACGCCAATCCGCCGCCCGGGGGTGAACGCTGGTCGAGCCTCGCCACGCGCGTCGGCTTGGCGTGCCGCGACATCACCGTACCGACCTTGGTGGTGACCCATGCCGGCGCGATGCGCGCCGCGCTCGCCACGCTGTGCGGGTTTTCGCAAGCGCAGACCTGGTCGATCGACCTTCCCTACGCCGCCCTGCTGTCGCTGCGGGTATGGCGCGAACCGAGCCTTGCCGCGCAGATCGTCGGACTGGCGACATGAAGCGGCTGATCGTCGCGTTCGGTTTCCTGACTCGCCTGCCGATGCCGCAAGTCGCGGCCGACGGAAACGATTTTGCCGCGGCAATCCGCGCTTACCCGATCGTCGGGCTAGCGATCGGCGGACTCGTTGCAGCGAGCGGCTGGGCGGGAAGCCAGATCGATCCGTGGGTCGGCGCGCTCGCCGCGCTGGTCGCTTGGGTGGCGGTGACCGGCGCGCTGCATCTCGATGGGCTTGGCGATCTCGCCGACGGGCTCGGCGCCGCGCATGGCGACCGGACGCGGCTGCTCGCGGTGATGGCCGATCCGCATATCGGCAGCTTCGGGGTCGTCACGATCGGGCTGCAGCTGCTCGCAAAGCTCGTCCTGCTCCATGCGCTAACGGGCGTCGCGTGGTGGCCCGTGATCCTCGTGCCGTTTGCGGCGCGGACCGGGCCGCTCGCCTGGGCGCGCTGGCTGCCGCCGCTGCGTGATGGGCTCGGCGCGCGTGTCGCCACCGCAGTGCGACCGCGCGATCTGATCGGCTGGGCGCTCGTGCTTGGCGCGACGGCGGTCGCGCTGCCCGCTGTGCTCTTCACGCCAGTCCTGATCCTCGGTTTCGGCCTTTGGCTGCGCTGGCGCGTCGGCGGCGTGAGCGGCGATTGCCACGGCGCGGGGATCGAGCTGGTCGAAACCGGGCTATTGCTCGCGATCGTCGCGTGCGGTCTGCGATAGCGCGATCAGCGCGTCGATATCGACATGGCGCTCGAGTGTCGCGGCAATCGCATCGAGCGCGGCATCGATCGACGCGCGGTGGTCTGGCCCGGCGCCCTCGACACCGATCCGCGCGAGCCACGCCGCGCGCTGGCGCGCATCGCCAAGCAAGCCGTGGACATAGCTGCCGCATACCAGCCCGTCGGCGCTCATCGCCCCCTCGGCGCGGCCATCGCCGAACTGGCCGACAGGCCGCGCGGTATCGGGGCCGGTGGTGCGCCCCATATGAATCTCATAGCCATCGAACGCCGCGCCGAGCGCCGTGCCGCTGACCGCGCCGACGGTCTTTGCGCGCCCGATCTCGGTCTCGACGTCGAGCAGGCCGAGCCCCGGCACCGCGCCGACCGGCCCCTCGATCCCGTGCGGATCGGATACGACGCGCCCGAGCATCTGATACCCGCCGCATAGACCGAGCACCGGCCGCCCGCGGCGGTGGTGCGCGAGGATATCGATATCCCACCCTTGCGCGCGCACGAACGCGAGGTCGGCGATCGTCGCCTTCGATCCGGCGAGCACGATCAGCGCCGCATCGGGAATCGGCTGACCAGGCGGCACCATCACCAGTTCGACATCGGGCTCGAGCCGCAACGGATCGAGATCGTCGAAATTGGCGATCCGCGCGGTGATCGGACACGCGATGACGATACGCCCGTCGCCACCGACGCTGCGGCGTTCGAGCACGACTGCATCCTCGCTTGGCAAGCGTACCGCTTCGGGCAGCCACGGCACCACGCCGAACCCGCGCCAGCCGCTGCGCGCCTCGATCGCGCGATAGCCGTCGTCGAACAGCGCGGGATCGCCGCGAAACTTGTTGACCAGGAAGCCGTGGATCATCGCCGCATCGGCGGGATCGATCACCGCGCGCGTGCCGACCAGCGACGCGATCACCCCGCCGCGATCGATATCGCCGACCAGCACCACCGGCACCCCCGCCGCGCGCGCGAACCCCATATTGGCGATGTCGCCGCTGCGCAGGTTGATCTCGGCGGGGCTCCCGGCGCCTTCGATCACGACGATATCGGCCTGCGCGCGCAAGCGGTGATAGCTCGCCAGCACATCGTCCAGCAGCCCGGCACGCCCCTCGCGCCAGTTCGCCGAGCCGAGCGTGCCGCGCACGCGACCGTGAACGATGACCTGCGAGGTGCGGTCGCCCTGCGGCTTGAGCAGCACCGGGTTCATGTCGGCATGCGGCGCGACGCGCGCGGCGAACGCCTGCGTCGCCTGCGCGCGGCCGATCTCGCCGCCATCGGCGGTGACCGCGGCATTGTTCGACATGTTCTGCGGCTTGAACGGCCGGACGACGAGCCCGCGATTGGCGAGCGCGCGACACAGGCCGGCGACCAGCACCGACTTGCCCACGTCCGACCCCGTCCCCTGCAGCATCACAGCACCCATGCAACGCCCCCTGCCACGATCCACAGCAATGCGCACCCCCGCCGATAGACGCCGAGCGCGCGACGGATCTCGCGCGCGCCGATCACCACGGCGCCAGTCCCGATCCACGGCTTTTCGGCGACCACGCCATCATAAGCGATCGGCCCGGCGAGCCGGACGTCGAGCACCCCCGCCATCGCCGCCTCTGGCCAGCCGGCGTTGGGCGAGGCGTGCTTGCCCGCATCGCGCCACAACGTCGCCCAGCCGCCCCCGCCGACCGCGCAGAGGATCATTCCGGCGAGGCGCGCGGGCACCAGGTTCGCCACGTCATCGCTCCGCGCCGCCGCCCACCCGAACATCCGCCAGCGCGGCTCACGGTGGCCGATCATGCTGTCGGCGGTGTTGAGCGCCTTGTAGATCCACAGCCCCGGCAGTCCCCCCAGCAGCAGCCAGAAGAACGGCGCGACGACGCCGTCGCAGAAGCTTTCGGCGAGACTCTCGATCGCGGCGCGGGCGACGCCGGCTTCGTCGAGCGCGGCTGTGTCGCGCCCGACGATCATCGCCACCGCACGCCGCGCCGCAGGAAGATCGCCCGCCTCGAGCGCGGCCGCGACGGGACGGACGTGATCGTCGAGGCTGCGCTGCGCCAGCCCCGGCCAGGCAAGCACCGCAATCCCGATCCATGCCCAACCGCCTAGCAGCGCCCGCAGCGCCAGCGTCGTTCCCCAGGTGATGGCGCCCACGCTGCCGACCAGCAGCAGCACCGTCAAAATTCCGCCAATCCACCGCGCCTGCGGCGACCGCGTTGCACCATTCCAGCGCGCCTCGCACGCCGCGATCAGCCGCGCGCACCACCCGACCGGATGGCCGATCCGCGCATACAGCCCGCCCGGCCAGCCGAGCAGCGCGTCGAGCGCGAGCGCGCCGAGCGTGATGGGCTCAACCACCACCCAGCGCCCGATCGAGCCTTGCCAAGGCAGCCGCGCTCCCCGGCAAACCGATCCGCAGCCAGTCGGGGGCATAATCGAAGGGCCGCGTCAGAATCCCCGCCGTCGCGAGCCGCTCAAACACCACCGCAGCATCATGCGTCTCAACTAACCGGAACAGTGGGCAATCCCCCCGCGGCGCAAGGCCGTGCCGTTGCAACACTCGGTCGAGCGCAGCAGCAGCCGCAGCAAGCTCGATCCGCATCGCGTCGCGCCACTGCGTATCGCGATATGCGCCGATGCCGAGCTCGATCGCGGCCGATGAAACCGGCCAGCTTCCGAGCCGCTCGCGATACCCCGCAACGATCGCCTCGGCCCCGCAAACGAAGCCGAGCCGCACCCCGGCGAGACCGTAGAATTTCCCGAACGAGCGAAACACCAGCACCCGGTCATCACCGCGCAGATGCGGCAGCACGCTCGCCCCAGCGACACAATCGGCGAACGCCTCGTCGATCACCAGCCAGCCGCCATCCGCAGTGCGCGAGCGAGCAAGGTCGAGCAGCGTTTGGGGCGCGATCACCCGCCCGTCGGGATTGTTGGGATTGGCCAGCAACGCGCTGCGCCAGTCCGCGCCGGCCAGCGCCTCGCTCTTAACCGGCGTGGCATCGGGCAAAGCGGCAAAGTGCGAGCCATAGCTCGGCGCAACGACACAGGCCGGCCCCGGCAACCCCATCGTCGCGAGCAAGCGCAGCCCGATCTCGCTCCCCGGCAGCGCGGCGATCGCCCCGCACGGCATGCCGAACGCCGCCGCCGCTGCATCCTCGAGCGCTGCCAGCCGGCACGGCGAGGGCAGCACGCGCGGATCGGCCAGCGTCAGCGCCGCAGGATCATAGCCGTTCGGATTGATCCCGGTCGACAGATCGAGCCACGGCAAGGGCGCCGCCGGATAGCGCAGCGCCGCGGCATCGATGCGGCCGCCATGGATCGTCAATACGGACACGGCTCTAGCTCTCGACTTGCGGCATGCCGGGTGCCATCGCCAATCCGCTTGCCGCGCGCAAGCCGCGATAAGGACGCTGCCGATGCCGACCTTTACCAAAAGCCTGTTGGTGCTCGGCGGCGCGCGTTCGGGCAAGAGCCGCCATGCGCAGGCGATTGCCGAGGCGAGCGGCGGCGACCTCGTCTTCATCGCCACCGCGCAAGCCTTTGACGGCGAGATGACCGACCGCATCGCGCGCCACCGCGCCGACCGCGACGCGCGCTGGCGTACGCTCGAAGCGCCGCTCGATCTCGCCGAGGCGATTGCGGCGGAGGACCGGCCGGGCGCGACGATCCTCGTCGACTGCCTGACGCTGTGGGCGTCGAACCTGCTCCTCGCCGACGCCGATACCGATGCCGCGGCGCAAACGCTTGTCGCTACCCTCGCGCGGGCCAGCGCGCGAATCGTGTTGGTCTCGAACGAAGTCGGCTTCGGCATCGTCCCCGACAATGCGCTCGCCCGCCGCTTCCGCGACGTCGCGGGGCTGCTCAACCAGCGCGTCGCGGCGGTGGTGAGCGAAGTCGATTTCGTGATCGCCGGGCTACCGCAACGGCTCAAGGGCTAGCGCGTCGGCGCGGTTACGTGCCGTTCCCGACCGCGCCCTCGCCCCCCGTCCCGAGCAAGTCGCGGATCCGCGCGCTCATCACGTCCATCGGAAACGGCTTGGTCAGGATGTGCATCCCGGGATCGAGATGGCCATTCCCGATCACCGCATTCTCGGCATAGCCGGTGATGAACAGGATCTTGAGATCGGGCCGCTTCTGCCGCGCCGCATCGGCGAGCTGACGCCCATTCATCCCCTTGGGCAGCCCGACATCGGTGATCAGCAAATCGATCCGCACGGGTGAATCGAGGATCGCGAGCCCCGCCGGACCATCGGCCGCCTCGAGATAGTTGCAGCCGATATCGGCGAGCAAATCGGTCACCAGCATCCGCACGGCATCCTCGTCATCGACGACGAGGACGGTCTCGCCACTCGCCAGCGGCAAGGTCGCTTCGGTTGGCAGCGCTACTTCGTCGATCGCGTGCTGGCCGACGACGCGCGGAAAATAGAGGCACATCGTCGTGCCCTGCCCGAGCTCGGAATAGATCCGCACTTGCCCGCCCGACTGGCGGACGAAGCCGTAGATCATCGAGAGGCCGAGCCCAGTCCCCTCACCGAGCGGCTTGGTGGTGAAGAACGGGTCGAATGCGCGCTCGATCGTCTCGGCGCTCATTCCCGAACCGGTATCGGTGACGCATAGCGACACATATTGGCCCGGTGGCAATTGCCGCTCGGCAGCCGCCTTCTCGTCGAGCCATTTGTTTGCGGTCTCGATCGTGATCCGCCCGCCTTCGGGCATCGCGTCGCGCGCGTTGATGCACAGATTGAGCACTGCGTTCTCGAGCTGGTTGGGATCGATCAACGCGGTCCACAATCCGCCCGCGCCGACGACTTCGAGCTCGATCGTCGGCCCGACCGAGCGGCGCAGCAGATCGTCGAGGCTGACGATCAGCCGATTGATGTCGGTCGGCCGCGGATCGAGCGTCTGGCGGCGCGAGAAAGCGAGCAAGCGGTGCGTCAGCGCCGCCGCGCGCTTCGCCGCCTGCTGCGCTGCCTCGACATAGCGCTCGACATCGCCGGACCGGCCCTGGCGCACGCGGATCTGCATCAGCTCGAGGCTGCCCGAGATTGCGGTCAGCAGATTGTTGAAATCATGCGCGATGCCGCCGGTCAGCTGTCCGACCGCCTCCATCTTCTGCGCTTGCCGCAATTGCGCCTGCGCCGCCTCGAGCTCGAGCCGCGCTTCCTTCTCCGCGGTAACGTGGCGCCCGCTGGCATAGATCAGCCCGTCGCCCGACGACGCCACCCACGACACCCAGCGATAGCTGCCATCGCGGTGGCGGATGCGGTTCTCGAACTGGCGCAAGGGTTCGACCTGCGCCAGGCGATACGCGGCTTGCGAGGCGAGCGCATCGTCGGGATGGACGAAGTCGTCATAGGCTCGCCCTTCCATATCGCGCGGATACCAGCCGAGGATTTCGGTCCAGGCGGGATTGACCGCGACGAACCGCCCGTGCGGGTCGATCACGCCGAGCAGGTCCTGCGAATTCTGCCAGGTGCGGTCGCGCTCGCGCGTTCGCACTTCGACCTCGCGCTCGAGCGAATCCGCGAGGTCCGCAAGCGCCGTCTCGGCGTTGCGGCGTTCGATCGCCGATTGCGTGCGGTTCGCCACATCGCGGATGAACGCGATGTCCTCGGCCGACCAGGGGCGGACCTCGGCATGGTTGAGATAGAGCAAGGCGACGAACTGGCCGTTGTCGACGATCGGCATGTTGATGAATGCGCGCGCCGAAATCGCCTCGAGCGCGCTCGCGCCGTCGGCGGTGCGCGGGTCGAGCCGGGCGTCGGCGATCGCCGCGGTATCGCCGCGCTTGAGATCCTCGATATACGATCCGTAGTCCCGGAAATGGAGCGTGCCGGCTAGGCTCTCGATCCCCGGCATGTTCCAGTCGCGCTTGACGGTGATCGTCTCGCGCACCGGGTCGATCGTGCCGTACCCGGCGCGGCTTACCCCCATCGTCTCGCCGAGGATGCGCGCGGCGAGGAACGACATCTTGTCGGCATCGGTCATATGCCGCAACGCGTCGCCGAGTTCGAGCAGCGCTCGCTGGCGCAGTTCGTCCTGCCGCCGCTCGGTGATCTCGTGCGACACCCCGACCAGTCGCACGATCGCACCCGACGGATCGCGTTCGACGCGGCCGTTGATCTGTACCCAGTGAAGCGACGCATCGCGCCACAGGCAGCGCGCTTCGAGATCGAAATCGACCCCCATCGCGACCGACTCCGCGAGCGCGTCCTCGAGCAGTGCGCGATCCTTCGGATGGACGGTGTCGATAAGGTCTTCGAAATCGAAGCGATCGTCGGCCCCGCGCCCGAAATGCGCCTTGCTTTCGGGCGCGGCGCTGAGCGTTCGCGCCGGCATCGCCAGCGTCCAGGTCTCGAGCCCGCCCGCCGACAGCGCGAGCTTGAGGCTCGCTTGCCCGTCATTGATTTCCTCGAGCCGCGCGCGCGCTTGATATTGCCGGATGCGCGCACGCGACGCGGCCTTGGCGAGGCTGACGAGCGTCGTCGGATGAAACGGCCGTTCGAGAAAGGTGACGTTACCGAGCGTCTCGAGCAACCGCACCGCACCGCACCCGGATTGCGCTCGAGCCCGCCGCCACGCTCGGTCAACAGGATAAACGGAAAGTCCGACCATTCCTGCTGATCGGCCAGGAATGCGGCAAGCTCGCGCAGATCGGCGTTGCGCAGCGCCTCCTCGGTGATGATCGCAAAGCCGGCGCCGCGTCGCAGCGCCGCCACCAACGCCGCAAGGTCGGGCACCGTCTCGGCGACGAGCCCCGCTTCCGCCAGCATCGCTCGCGCGATCGCACCATCGCGACCACGCGGCGCAAGCACAACGGCACCTTCTGCAAACGTACGGTTCAACGGTCGTTCAAGCCTTCGTGCCAAGGAGCCCTTCGTCGTCCCCCAGCAAGGTCGGCACGCCCCGCAACACGCCCTGAAAGCCCGTCAACGGCTCACCGAGCGTGATCCCGTTGTCGCCGATCATGAACTCGCGGATCGTGTCCTCGTGGGGACCGGTCCGCTTCTTAACGACCGAAATCGCTCTTCGGACCCGTCCGCGCGCTTCGAAATATCGCAGCAAAATAACGGTATCGGCGAGGTAGGTGACATCGACCGGCGACTTCATGTCGCCGACCAGCCCGTGCTGCGCGACCGTCAGGAACGTCATCACGCCCTGCCGGTTCAGATATTGCAGAAGCTCGTGCATGTGCAGGATCAGCGCCTGCTCTTCGGGCATCGCCGCCTGATAGCCGTTGAGACTGTCGACGATCACGGTGCGCGCGGCATGCGTCTCGACACAGGCGCGGACACGTTCGGAAAATTCGCCCGGCGTCAGTTCGGCAGCGTCGATCTGCTCGATCACCAGATTGCCCGCCGCGACCATCGCCTGCAGATCGATGTCGAGCCCCTTGGCGCGTTCGAACAGCAGACCGAGCTCTTCGTCGAAGATGAACATCGCCGCGCGCTCGCCGCGCGCGACCGCAGCCTTGACGAATCCGAGCGTCAGCAGCGACTTGCCGGTCCCGGCCGGACCGAGGATCAAGGTGCTCGCGCCGCGCTCGAACCCGCCACCGACCAGCGCGTTGAAGGCGGGATCATCGACCCCGACGGTTTCGCGCGTGAAAGCGGTCTTGTGCTCGGCCGCAACCAGCCGCGGAAACACGCGGATCCCGCCGGTCCCGATGACGAAATCGTGATAGCCGCCAAGATATTTGCGGCCGCGATATTTGAGCACGCGCAGGCGGCGGCGTTCTGCGCCGTAATTCGGCGACAGCTCCTCGAGCCGGATCACCGCATGCGCGACGCTGTGGACGGTCTTGTCGCCGACATCGGCGGTGAGATCGTCGAGCATCAGGACCGTCGCGTCGGCCTTGGCGAAATAATGCTTCAGCGCGAGGATCTGGCGACGATAGCGCAACGAGCTTTGCGCCAGCAGACGGATTTCGGACAAGCTGTCGAGCACGACGCGCACAGGCCCGATCCGCTCGAACGATTCGAAGATCCGCTTGGTCGTCTCGCCAAGCTCGAGATCGGAGGAATAGAGCAAGCTCTGTTGCTGATCGGCGTCGAGCAGGCTTTCGGGCGGTACGAGTTCATAAATATTGAACCCGTCGGCGAAGCTCCAGCCATGCGATGCAGCGCCATCGCGCAACTCTTCCTCGGTCTCCGATAAGGTGATGTAGAGCGCGCGCTCTCCCGCCGCGACGCCCGCCATCAGGAATTGCGTGGCGATCGTCGTCTTGCCCGTACCGGGGCTTCCTTCGAGGAGAAACAACCGCCCGCGCGAAAGGCCGCCGGCCAGAATGTCATCGAGGCCTGTCACCCCGGTCGCGCAATTGTCCATCAAGCCTCACTACACCATCGTCGCTTCGCTTCGTGCCACGCGCCCACGTCTTCGATCCCTACCAAACCGTCGCCGGGGAGAGAACCACGTTCGCACTCGCGCGCGGGTCACTCAGCGGCTAGGGATGGCGCTACTATAAGAGAGGAAATCCCGATGACCGATCCTGTTCCAAGCACTGGCCTCCAATTGCTGTCGCGCGTCACCAAGGACGCGCATCTCGAGGTCTCGCTGATCGACCAGCCGGTTCCCGCGCCGCGCGACGATCAAGTCGTCGTCAAGGTGCTGGCAACGCCAATCAATCCGTCCGATCTGGGATTGCTGTTCGGCGCCGCCGACATGAGCAGCGCTGTCGCGACGACGCGCGACGGCCATCCGCTCGTCACCGCCGATGTGCCGCCAGGCGGAATGCGCGCGATGGCGGGCCGGCTCGATGAAGCGATGCCGGTCGGCAACGAAGGCTCGGGGATCGTCGTCGCAGCCGGCGCCTCGCCCGCCGCGCAGGCGCTGCTCGGCAAGACCGTCGCGATGCTCGGTGGCGCGATGTACGCGCAATATCGCGTTCTGCGCGTCGCCGAGTGCATGGTGCTCCCCGACGGCACCGCGCCCGCCGACGGCGCATCGTGCTTCGTCAATCCGCTGACCTCGCTCGCGATGACCGAAGTGATGCGGCGCGAAGGCCACACCGCACTGGTCCACACCGCCGCCGCGTCGAACCTCGGCCAGATGCTCGTCAAGATCTGCCTCAAGGACGGGATCCCGCTCGTCAACGTCGTCCGCAGCCCGGCGCAGGCCGAGTTGCTGCGCGGGATCGGCGCGGTGCATGTCGCCGATTCGAGCCAGCCCGACTTCCTCGAGACGCTGACCGCGATGATGGTCGAGACCGGCGCGACGCTCGCCTTCGACGCGATCGGCGGCGGCAAGCTGGCCGGGCAGTTGCTCAGCTGCATGGAGGCAGCCGCAGTCAAGCGGATGACGACCTATAGCCGCTACGGATCGGACACCTTCAAGCAAGTCTATATCTATGGCGGGCTCGACGTCGCGCCGACCACGCTCAACCGCAACAGCTTCGGCTTCAGCTGGTCGCTCAGCGGCTTCCTCCTGACGCCGTTCCTCGTCAAGATCGGCGCCGAGGCGGTCCAGGCGCTCAAGGATCGCGTCGTTGCCGAGCTGACGACGACCTTTGCGAGCCACTACACACACGAAATCTCGTTGGTCGAGGCGCTTCAGCCAGACGTGATCGAAGCGTATAATCGCCGCGCGACGGGGACGAAGTATCTGATCTGCCCGCACAAGGCGGGCTGATCGCCGCAGGGCGAACGTCAGGCACCCCCAACGGGATACACCCGCCTGACGTTCGCCCGGGCCAACCGCTGCGCATTGAGGAACCGACCTGCACGGCAAAGCGTTTGAGCGGATTAAACCCGCTCGAGGTTGAATCCGTGGCCCGACACCGAATGTCCCTGGAGTGTGCCCCCTTTGCCGAGACCGCCGGCTTGCGCGCCGATCTGGCGGAGGTGAAAGCACAGCTCCGCGCGGCACGATCGGCGCTCGACGACGAGCGCGACCGCGCGGCCCAGCTGATCACGACGATTCGATCGATCGTCTCGCAAAGTCCTGCCTCGGGCGGGCCGGCCGATACCATTGCGGACCACTTTGCCGCACGGCTCGACGTCCTGGCACGCTATCACCGGCATCCCCGCGAATCGCACGACCTGGAAATGCTCATTCGCGATGAACTGCGCGAATTCCAATTCGGATGGGATCCGCGGATCACGATCGGTGGCCAGATCACATGGGTCCAGCCCGCACAAGCGCAAGCGCTGGCGCTCGCGTTCCACGAACTAATCATCAATGCGCTCAAGTTCGGTGCCTTGTCGCACCCTGGCGGCAAGCTGCAGATCGCCTGGGTGGTGGCGACCAGCGAGCTGCGGCTCGATTGGACCGAAACCGGCGGCGCCGTCGAGCAAAACGTCGCCCACCATCACGGCTTCGGGCGCGAACTGATCGAGCAGGCGCTGCCCGATCAACTCGGTGCGCGCACGCACTTCGCGTTGCGAGCGGACGGACTCCACTGCCGAATCGGATTGCCGCTCGGTTCGCGCCACGCCTTCACGCACCGCATCGTCGCGAACATCCTATCGCAGAGCACCGCATTACAATAAATTTGGTTGGGGCGGTTCCGCGTCGCTGACATAGATACGGCACAGTATTGTCGAACTATTTGACGCGATTGATCTACATTATTGCCATTCTTACAGGCTTTCCGCAGTATCGGGTGTCAGCGAGTACGCCATGCCTATGGCGCTGGAGTGTTCACCCCAAATTACTCGGGCTATCATGGACCAGCAGACTGCTCCGCACGACTTCGACCAGGCGAAACGGGGGGCAAACGTGCTCGAAGACCCGTTTGTACCGCTGTTGGGCTTTGTTGCATAACGTCGCGAGAGCATAACCGCGCTTTTACTTGAAGATGTTATGAGAGGCGGACGGTCACCGGT
>NZ_JASJVC010000048.1:0-27094 GCF_035019905.1 Sphingomonas sp. 10B4
GGATCATGTTGGAACATGAATCGCTTCCGGACCACAACGCAACCTCTTTTCCGGCTCCTCAATGAGTCAGGCTATATCTCGACTTCGTTGTCGAGATTATTCGTCGCTCCGATGACCAGAAAGGCTTCAAAGTCCTGCCCCGCCGGTGGGTCGTCGAACGAACCTTCGGATGGATGATCAGATGGCGACGCCTCGTGCGTGATTACGAGCAGCGCATCGACGTCTCGCAGGCCATGATCATGGTCGCCATGGGCGGACTCATGCTACGCAGAAACGCCCATCCGTGATTTTCCAAACGGACTCTCACGCTGGCCGACGAAACCCGACAAGATCGCGTAGCGGCTTGGGTTTCCGTGCATCAACTTCCCAATATCGACGAGGCCATTCACCCCGGGCATGTGCAGATCGAGCAACACCAGGTCGAATGGGCTCTCGCTGACGAGCCTCGTCTTCACGTCGGGCGCGTTCGTCGCGCTTACGACCTGCGCTTCGGGCCAATGCGCCTGCAGCATCGATGCAACGGCATCGAGCACCAGTTCATGATCGTCAGCGATCAGAAATCGCATCGCGCCCTCCCCTACTACCGGGTGAGGTTAAGCCTCACCAATATCGCTTGTAAACGTCCGTCACTTGGCGGCTTGGCGAGCGTTGCGTCAATGTCAGCCGAAATAGCCGATCCCAACGCGTTGGAACAGAGCACAATCGGCAGATCCGGGCGGACTGCCTTGACCCGTTGAGCAAGTTGGTCGCCGCTCATGGTTGGCATCGATCGGTCGGTAACGAGCAGCTGCACAAAATTCGGTACTCTTACTAGAAAGTCCAACGCCTCGCCCGGGCTGGAAAAGCTGACGACTCCCCACCCCCGCGCTTGGAACAAGACCTCTAGGCGGCCGAGTGCGATCGGATCGTCATCGACCAGCAGAACATTGCCAACCGTGTCCTCAGCCAGGCGTGTCGCCTCGTCACCATCCGCCCGACCATGTTCGACACCGTGCGCCGGCAGATCCAGGACAAAGACGCTACCGACACCCGCCGCGCTGAAGATCGCCACGCGGCCGCCAGTCGTCTCGACCAGGTCTTTGACCGACGTCAGCCCGATCCCGCGCCGTCGCCCGCCACATTTGGTCGACACGAACCGTTCGAGTGCGTGATCGAGCACGGTTTGTGGCATACCTTCGCCCTCGTCATGAACGATGATGCGAGCCATCGTTTCGTCGATATCGCTGCCATAGATAAGTCGGGCAGCGGGATCGAACGGGAGCGTCGGGGGCACATATCCAGACAAGCTCTGCACCTCGATTCGTAAGACCGATCCGCTCACGGTCATCGCCTCGATTGCATTCTTGAAAATGTTGGTCATCGAACGCGCGAAGAGGGTTGGGTCGGCGGCAATGAACAGCGGCGCCTCGGGAACCTTGCAATACGATGTCTGCGCGATATCCAGCAACGGCGTCATGACTTCGCATAGCCGCGGCACCAGATCGGTCACGTCGCAAACCTTTTCGGCGGGCGCGGCATAATTGGGTAGCAGCTGATTGAGCACCGATCGCGCCTGACGCAAGGCATCGAAGACTGACATCAACAAGCGGTGCGGCTCGGGCTGATTGCATTGCTTCTCGAGCAGCGTCGCCGCCGCATCGATCGCGCCCAAGAAATTGGAAAAGTCGTGGGTGACCGTCTCGACCAATTGATCCAAGGCTGCAGCGCGGTCGGCTTCGATGACCCTGCGGCGGAGATCGGCGGTTTCCTTCTCCCGGATCCTGCGTTGGCCGATGTCTCGGGTAGAACACAGGATGCCGCCATCCTCCAATTGCGTGAGGATGAGATCCTGAAAGACGAGCGTTCCATCGACGCTTCGACCGGTCACCTCGCCGTTCCATCGACCATCGCGCGCGAATTGCGGCATCACTTCCTGGTCGAAGTGAGCCAGGGCATCATTATCATACAAGCACGCCCATGACTGTCCGATCAAATCCTGGGGACGGTCGAATCCGAACATCTGCGCGTGCGCCGTGTTCATATAGGTATAAACGCCGTTGCGATCGGTCATCGCTATACCTTCGCCGGCAGTATCGATCGCTACCGATAGGCGGCTGACTTGCGCGATCTGGGCAAGCAGTTCGTGGTTCGACGCTTCGAGTTCGGTCGATTTTTGTTCGAGCAAATGTTCTGCGATTTTACGCGCGGCAATTTCTCGCTTCAATTGAAGCTTCAGCAAATCAGCACTGTCGGACATGACGGCGGACCTATGTTACGAGATCGACGACAAACTCCGCGAACCGTTCCGTGCGGGGTTCGGCATCAATACGCTCGATTCGGTAAATATCGCCACATCCGAACGTGTCCATCGTAGCTTCCAGCATCCCTCCGCAAAATGCTGCCATCGGGCGCTGCGACTCATAGCGCAGCACGAGCCGTTGCTCGCCTTGGCGTTCGACCACCTGCACGCTCGGAGGATTGGAATCTTTGTAGAGCTTGCGGACGTCCTGGTGAATCACGCCATGGACTTTTTCGAGGAAATCGAACGGATGCATATCCGGCGGGATAGCGTGACCGGCGACGAGCAAGGGTAATGTTCGACACCCGAACCGGCGGCTGAAATCGTCCCCCGTAATCTGCATCGCCTCCGCAAACGCGTGATGCAACCGTTCGAACTCGGAAAACGGATACATCCCGACCGACGTGTAGGCAGCACCCGATTCCAGGTTGAGCCGGAGCATCTCTCGCTCGACTGTGGTTTCGCCCAGTTCGCGCTGCGCGAATTCGACCATATGGACGAACAAAGCGCCCTTCATCATGTATATATCCATCCGAACAGCATCTCCTACCCGTCGGGTCGATTCAATCTGGCCATCTGGTCAGGTAGGCGAAGCGCTCGACCGTGTTATATACAGTTTCAGCGCGCCACTGTCCCCCCTCCCGGCGCGCAGAAGAGAGGCCTCGGAAAGGAGCCAGCAGTATCTTCTGGCTCCTTTTTTGATAATCGAAGCATAACCTCTCCATATGGTCAGTATCGCTGACCAAAACGTCATCCCTTACTGATCTTTTGCGTCATCGATCATGACCACCTGGCCAATAGTCCATGGCCCGGCCTTTGCGCATCATGGCCCCAGCAGATCGAAACGATGCGAGGGTGGGATGATTAGTCTCTTGATTTTGCAAGTTGCCGCAGCGGGCGTGGTCAGCGACCGCATGCCCAATACGCCGATGGAGTTCCAACGCGACGCCAATTTCAACCGCGTCGTCATAACGGGCTCGGCGTCCGATCGCGGTCAAGCGTTCAATCTGGCCGCGCGAAACGCCGGCCCGGCCGCAGACCGCGCGACTGCCATCGCCAATATGATCAACGTCACCGTTTACGGCAGCAACAACACCGTCGTCGTCCAGGCGCGACAGCAAAATAGCGGGCGACAGCAGGCAATCGTCGGCGTCAGCCCCTCTGCGCTGGGGCAATGATGTCATGAACATCGCTGCCAAACGGCTTCAAGCCCTCGCCCTTCTTGCAACCGCCTCCGCGCTTGGCGCGTGCACGACGATGGCGCCCCCGCCCCCGCAGTATGTCACCCCGCTCAGCGGCGCGCAGGTCATCGATGATGACACCGCCTATTCGCCGCTGCTGCGGTGCCTGGCCGCGACCTCCGCCAATTCGGTCCGTCCGCGGATCGCCGTGGGCGAGGTGGCGGATTATACCGGGCGGCTCGACGGGCTGAACGGCACCGTCGCCCCGCAGGGTGCGGCGCTGATGGTCATGTCGGCCATCTCCAAGGCCGGATTCCCGCTCGCCGAGCGCCTCGACCTGCGGATCGCGCGGCAGGAGCTCGATTACGCCAACAGCAAGTTGCTCGGGCCCGATGGCAAGCCGACCGACGCCTATCGCCGGATCTATTCCGGGTCGATCGCCGAAGCGGACATGATCGTCCTCGGGGGGATCACCGAGCTCGATTTCAATATCCAGAGCGATGTGGCCGAAATTTCGATCGGACCGGTCGGTGGCGGCGCACGCTCCTACGTCATGTCGGTCGGCGTCGATCTTCGCTTGATCGATGCGCGCAGCCTGCGGGTGATCAAGGTCATCAGCCTGCAAAAGCAGATCCGCGGCCGCGAACTGCGCGCCGGCATTTTTGAATTTATCGGCAACACAACCCTGGATCTCGGCGTCGGAAGGCGCCGCCAGGAGCCGGTGCACGGAGCAATCCGGGCGATCATCGAAAAAGCGGTGATCGACCTGATCGCGGGGCAGCGCGGGGCCAATGCGCCCGAGTGCCCCTCTAACGTCCCGACGGTGTCGTACATCGCCGGGTCTCGCCCACAACAAGGTGTTTCAACAGGAGAGAAGAAATGACGAAGTTCAATTTGCTTGCATCGGCTTGCCTCGCCTTTCTCGCGGCGACGCCGGCAATGGCGCAGATCACCCTGCCGACCCCAACCCCTACCCCTACGCCGAGCCTGCCGGTCCCCACACCGGGTCTGCTCAACGTCAACGTCGACCTGTCGACCGGCCAGGCGCTCGGCAACCAGTCGGTGCTGAACGCGATTGCCAATGTCGGTGGTCCGTCGCTGGTCGGCGTCTATCTCGACCTGCTCAAGGGCGCGACGTCGGGTGGCAATACCCAGTTGCTCAATCCGTCGATCCTCGACGCCCTGAACACCGTCGGCGGTCCCAGCCTGGTGAGCTCGTTCAAATCGCTGATCGGGTCGACCTCGCGCAACGTCGATTATGTCAACGGGCAGATCAACGCGGCAAACCAGGCCTCGACCGCCAACGTCCTCGCCGCCACGACGACGACGCTCAACGCCACCGCAGCGTCGATCGGCAACAGCTACTCGATGAACGCAGCGGCCCGCGCGGTTGCCGATGTGACCCAGGGCAATACCGGTAACGGCACCAGCACGCTGAACAGCATGCTGAGCACCGTGACCACCGCCACCCAGACTGCAGCCTCGATCGGCAACTCGGCGTCCTTCACGTCGCCCGCATCGGTGCTGGATCTGTCGATCGACCAAAACAATAGCGGTGCGCAGACGGCAACGCTGGTCACCGTGGCGAATGCGGTAACGAGCGCCACGTCGACCGCCGCTGCGCTCGGCAACTCGCTTTCGGTCGAGATGCCCGGCGGCAGCGTCATCGCGGCTGCACAGCGCAACTCCGGCACGGTCATTGCGGATCTGACGGGCACCGTCAGCAACGCGGTCACCTCCACCGCGACCGCCGCGGCGATCGGCAATTCGTACTCGCTCAACAGCTTGAACAGCGGGCTCGCGGGCAATGTCGGCAGCTCGGCCAACCAGTGGAACAACGCGGGGCAGATCGCAAAGATCGGTGCCTCGCTCGCCACCACGACCTCGGCCGCAGTCACCGCCGCTGCAATCGGCAACAGCGTGAGCATCAACGTCAAATGATGCGGTTCCCCACACCGCGCCAACCCGCGGTGTGGGGAATGCTTTTCAGAGGGGATTTGCCATGAGCCTGATTCATATTTCTGAAAATGACCCGTTGGTGAGCACTGTGCTGTGCCAACGGCTCAGTGCGCACGGGCATACCATCGTCATGACACCCGACGGTGATTCGTGCCTGCGCGCGCTGCAATGGACGCGACCCGATCTGGTCATCGCGGACGCGCGGCTCGCCGACATGACGTCGATGGAGTGGCTGGACGCGCTCAACACACGCGGCTTCGGACAATTGCCCAAGATCATGCTGTTCCAGCCGGGCGCGATCCGCGATCGAGTCAGGATCGCCCGGACGGGTCTGGCTGCCTGCCTTTCCAAGCCGGTGAACTTGGAGAACCTGCTCAGGCAAGTGTTCCTCAGCCTGGACACGCGTCATGCGGCGGCAGCCTGATCACGGTCTTTTGCTTGCGGCTGTCCTGATGGCCGCGGGCGCGACCCCCGCAGCCGCGCGAGAGCCCGCGTCGTGGCAGGCCGATCTCGACGCGGGCGTATCGATCCTCCCCGGGCGCGACACTCAGTGGTCTGACTTCGCGATCTCGCTCGGGCGGGTCGGCCCCGAAACTGTCACTGCGGCGCAGATTCAGCGCGCGCGCCGCTTCGGCCGGAGCGAATATCTGATCGGCGCGCGCCATGAGCACCGGATCGACGATGCGCTCGACCTGTATGGTGGCTTTGCGATCGGCACCGGTAACCGGTTCTTGCCAGACTGGCGGGTCGATGCCGGGCTCTCACAACGCGTCAGTCGCACGGCTGCGCATACCGACTTGCTACGGTTCGGCGCGGGGATCGCGCGCTACGGGCAGGGAACGGTCATCACGCTGATGCCCGGCGCGATGCGGTATTTTGCGTCGCGCAATGCCTTTATCGGGATCGACGCGATCGCCGTGGACGCGCCCGACGCGCGGTGGCGCTTCGGTGCCCGCGGCCAGGCCGGGTTCGACCTCAACCGCCACCTGGCCGCCCGCGCGTGGCTCGGCATCGCACCGGAAACCGAACGCGGCCGAACGGAAATCGTACGGAGCGCAGCGCTCGGCCTGATCGTCTCCGGTGCCCGACGCCGCAGTTTCCGACTGACACTCGCCGGTGAGAATCGCGCAATCGGTCCGGACCGAGTGACGGTCTCGATCGGCATCACACAAGCATTTTGATAGGGAGAGATACGATGATCGTGAGCTCGGTACTCTGGAACTGGGCAGGTTTTCTGATTCTGCTCGGCCTCGTGTTCGTTACGGTCTCGATCATCGGCCGCCGCATTGGCGACGCCCGACGCCGAAACGCCGCCGATGTCGCCGCCGTCCGGATAGCCTTGTTAATTGGTGGGCTCACCGACGCGGGCACCCTTCCACCGCGGCCGTCCCAGAAGGAGCGTCTGGGATGGATTAACGCCGCGCGCGACCTGGGTGACGTCATCGACGGACCTGATCGCAAACGCCTCGAACAAATTTTCACGCGCTGGATGGGCGACGCGCAGCGGAACGCCCCGGATCGCCAAGGAGCGCCATCATGACCGAGCCAAGCCTGATCTTTTGGGCGGAGTGCGTCGCCTGGGCCGTTTTGATCAGCGGGATGGTTCACGCCGCGCTGTACGCCTTCCTGCTGCTCGTGGCAGCGACCGGCTTTTTCGAGCGGACCAGCGAGCGCGATTCGACTCGGCTCGCGCGCAAGCAGGATGCCGATCTGCCCACCGTGTCGATCATCGCGCCGGCTTTTAACGAGGTGGAGACCGTGGTTGACTCGGTCCGGGCGCTGCTGCGCCAGCACTATCGCGATTATGAAGTGATCGTCGTCAATGACGGCTCGACCGACGCCACGCTGGAAGTGTTGCTCGACGCGTTCGATCTTCATCGCCGTGTCGACCAGGTGCCGACGCACCCCCTGATCCGCGCTGTCTTCGTCTCGGACGTCTATGGTCTTACCGTCATCGACAAAGCAAACGGCGGCAAAGGGGATGCGCTCAATGCTGGCATCTCTATTGCCACCAGCAAATTATTTTGTGCGATCGATGTCGATTCCGTGCTGGAGCCCGACGCTCTGTTACGCGCGGTCCGTCCGTTTCTGGACGATAGCCGGACCGTAGCCGTGGCGGGAACCGTCCGCGTCGGCAACGGCTGTCCGATGCGCAAGGGACACGTGCTCCATGCCGAATTGCCGAGGCAGCTTCTTCCGCTGATCCAGACGGTCGAATATCTGCGCGCCTTCCTGATCGCGCGCTATGCCTGGAGCAGGCTTGGTGCTCTGATGATCGTTTCGGGAGCGTTCGGAGTGTTCGACCGCGAACGCGTGCTGGCAGCCGGTGGCTACCGCACCGACACCGTCGGCGAGGATGCCGAACTGATCGTCCGGCTTCACCGGATTGGGCGAGACGAAAAACGGCCGGCGCTCATTCGCTTCGTGCCGGAGCCGGTGTGCTGGACGCAAGCGCCGACACGGCTTCGGGATTTGAGTACGCAACGGCGTCGGTGGCAACGTGGCGCGCTGGAAACGATCAGCCTGCACCGTCAGATGATCATAAACCCGCGCTACGGAAATGCTGGGTGGCTCGGCCTGGGCTCGATGGCATTGATCGACGTGCTCGGCCCCGCATTGGAGGTCGCCGGTTATCTCGCAGCCTTTGTTCTCGCGGTACTGGGGGCGATTTCCTGGAGCATCTTCTTCGCGCTGTTCGCCGTCGTATCCGCCTTTGGTTTCCTGCTGAGCGCGGCGGCAATTGCGCTCGAGGAGGTCGAAATTCGTCGCTTCAGCGACCGCTCCGCCTCGCTCCAATTGCTTGGCGCGGCATTCATCGAGAATTTCGGGTATCGCCAGATCAGTAACCTGTGGCGCCTTCACGGCTGCTGGGATCACCTCCGCAAACACCGCGGATGGGGCCAGATGACACGGGCGCCATTTGCGACATGACGAAGCGAATGCGGTTCAGTCTCGGCGCGAGTAGGAGCGTGGATCCGCGTGGTGCGATCGGGTGGTCGCCAGGTCGATGCACTGGCCTGTGAGAGTCCTACGAAGCCGCGCCACGATCGGATCGTCCGATAGGCGGCGAAAGACAGCGGGCGTCAACGTCGCCGACTGCCGTGCTGCGGAACAGCAGCGGTTATCTGGGCGTCAGGAGCGCGACCCTGGCGTCCGAGGCCACCAAGGGTCGGCACCGCGACGCTAGGCGTTGGTTGGCAACGGCATAGGGGCTCTGCAACGGTTCCCTGATACCGCGTCTTGATACAGTGGTGGCCCCGCCGCGCGCTTTGCTGACTGGAACCACGGTTTTCTGCCGTTCCCCGTATCTGCAACAGGTACTTGGCTGGGGCGGCAGGGTTCGAACCTGCGAATGGCGGCATCAAAAGCCGCTGCCTTACCACTTGGCGACGCCCCAATCCGGGAGGGCGGTGCTTTAGGCGGTGAATCCGAGCTTGGAAAGCCCGGATTCGCACGTCACAGCACGCGCTCGAGCCAATTGTGCGGATCGGGCGCGGTGCCGCGCTGCAGATCGATCAGCGCCTGACGCAAACGCACCGTGGTTTGGCCCGGGCCACCGCTGCCGATCTGGAAATCGCCGTCGCGCATTTTCATCGTGCCGATCGGCGTAACGACCGCCGCGGTACCGCAAGCAAACGCCTCGACCAGCCGTCCAGTCTCGGCATCCGCGCGGCACTGCTCGATCGCATACGGCGCCTCGCGCACGTCCAGCCCCATATCGCGCGCAAGGATCATCAGCGAATCGCGCGTGATGCCGGGCAGGATCGTACCGGTCAGCGGCGGCGTCGCGATGCTGCCGTCGTCGAACACGAAGAAGATGTTCATCCCCCCCAGTTCCTCGATCCAGCGCCGCTCGATCGCGTCGAGGAACAGCACTTGGTCGCAGCCGTGCCGCGTCGCCTCGGCCTGCGCGATCAGGCTGGAGGCATAATTGCCGCCGCACTTTGCCGCGCCAGTTCCGCCGGGTGCAGCGCGCGTATAGTCCTGCGTCACCCACAGCGTGACCGCCGGCGCGCCGCCCTTGAAATAGGCACCGACCGACGAGGCGATCACGGCGTAGAGATATTCGGTCGATGGCTTCACGCCGAGGAACACCTCGCTCGCGATCATGAACGGGCGCAGGTACAGCGCGCCGCCGTCGATCTCGGGGATCCAGCCAGCTTCCTGGCGGACCAGCGCGCGGACCGATTCGACGAACAGCGCCTCGGGCAACGGGATCATCGCCATCCGCTCGGCCGAGCGGCGGAAACGCGCGGCATTCTCGAACGGACGGAACAGCGCTGCGCCACCGTCAGGCAGGCGATACGCCTTCATCCCCTCGAAAATCTCCTGCGCATAGTGCAGCACCGCCGACGCGCTATCCATCTGGAACGGCGCGCGCGCCACGATCTTGGCATCGTGCCAGCCGTCGCGCTCATTGTAGCGGATGGTGACCATGTGATCGGTAAAGACACGGCCGAAGCCGGGATCGACCAACATCGCACTACGCTCGTCGAGCGGGATCGGCGTTGCATGCGGTTCGATCGCGAAGACGGGGGCCGAGGTTGCGTCCGAAGGAAGGCTGTGCGCGTCGAGACGATTTTGCTGCATGGAATGCGACATTCTGTTACAATTTGGGGATTGAAGGCGTGTACGGGGTGCGCCAAAGGCGGTCAACAATGGCCACCGCAATCGCCTCCGCCTCACCGCTATTCCTGCGCGAACCCGAAATCCGGCGCGGGATCGAGCTGATGTATTTCGCACAGAGCACGCTTGCGCGCACGACCGAAACCCGCCTTGCGGCGATCGGCCTCGGGCGGGCGCATCATCGCGCGATCTATTTCATCGCACGGCATCCCGATCTCACCGTCAGTGCGCTGCTCGGGCTGCTCGGCATCACCAAGCAATCGCTCGGCCGCGTGCTCAACGAATTGGTCGACCGCGCGATGGTCGAGACGCGCGTCGGCGAACGTGACCGCCGCCAGCGGCTGTTGCGGCTAACCCCCGAAGGCGCCGCGCTCGAGACCGAGCTGTTCGAGACGGTACGCCAGCATTGGGCCTCGGCCTATGCGCGCGCCGGGCAGCAATCGGTGTCGGGGTTCTGGTCGGTGCTCGAGGGCATGATCGGCGAGGACGACCTGTCGCGCCTCTCCGGACTGCGCGGCTAAGCACCCCCTACACGGCGTCGCTTATCCGCGCGCCGCGGCCGCCATTTCGGCGTTACGTCGCGTCGATGCCGCGATCGTTTCCGTAAGCAATACCTTCAGCGCGTCCCGATCATCGAGCACGTCGAGCCCTCGACGCGTCGAACCGCCCGGACTTGCGACGTGCTCGGCAAGCACTCCCGGCGCGATCTCGGCCGCTGCGGCGAGCAGCGCCGACCCCTCGACGGTCGCGAGCGCGAGGCGCTCGGCCTGCGCCGCAGGCAAACCATTGGCGACGCCAGCCGCCGCAAGCGCATCGATGAAGCGGTAGAGAAACGCCGGCCCGCTGCCGGCAAGCGCCGTCACCGCGTCGAACTGCGCCGGATCGACCCATTCGACCAGCCCGAGCGGCGCCATCAGCGCGACCACGTCCGCTCGCACAGCGTCGTCGCGGCTCGACGACTCGAGCGCGACCACGCCCTTGCCGATCGCGACGGGCAGATTGGGCATCGCGCGGACGATCGTCTGCGCATCGAACCGCGCCGCCAGCGCGGAGTCCTCGACCCCCGCGAGGATCGAGACGAGTATCGGAACACCCGCAAGCCGCGCGGCAAACCGGCTCGCCACGTCATCGATCTGCTGCGGCTTCATCGCGAGGATGACGGCATCGGGCAAATCGCCGCCAGGAAGATCGCGCGACTGCCGCACGCCATCGGGCAAAGCGCGGTCAGCGCGGTTAACGACATCGACCTGGTCGCCGGCGAGCACGCCGCTCGCAACCCAGCGGCGCAGCATCGCGCCGCCCATATTGCCGCACCCGATCATCCAGAGGCGACCGAGCGTCACGCTTCGCCTTGCGTCTCGGTCATTGCCGCGGCGAGCGCTTCCTTGGGGGTCTTGCCGCCCCACAGAACGAACTGGAACACCGGATAGAAGCGTTCGCACTCGTCGATCGCGCTTTCGACGAGCAACTCGGCGGCGCCGAGCGACATCGTGCCGCCCTCGCCCTCGATCATCGCAGCGTGGCGATAGAGCAGGATCCCGCTCGACGACCACAATTCGAAATGCCCGACCCAGAGCTGTTCGTTGATCAGCCCGATCGCCTCGTAGATCGCACTGCGCCGGTCATCCGCGACGCGGATGTCGGGGAAAGCGAGGAACTGGATGACGCTGTCTTCCTCGCGCCACAGCGCGCGAAGCTCGTACTGCGTCCAGCTGCCCTTGACCTTGGCAATGACTTCGTCGTCCTGCCGCTCATGCTCCCAGCCGTGCGCTGCGAAATAGCTTTCGAGCATGTCGATCGGTGCGGCATCGTCGCGGTCGAAATCGGCTTCATCGAGCATCACAACACGTCTCCCGCACCCGCATTACAGGATGTAGGGGCCCCGCAACAGGCAACGCACTGGCCCGAGGGCCCAAGCGCCGAGAAATCTGTGGAAAAGATCAGATCAGCCTTCCGCCTTTGGCGCCGTAGCGAGCTTGGCCTCGAGCGCATCGAGCCGGGCGCGCAAGGCATCGGCATCGTCGCGGGCTGCCGCCGCCATCGCCTTGACCGCGTCGAACTCATCGCGCGAGACGAAATCGAGCCCGCCGATCCACTCCTTGGCGCGCGCGCGTGCGCCGGCTTCGGCTTCACGCCCCACGCCCGCCAGCGTCCCGGCTGCGCCGTTGAGGAGCTTGGCGAAGTCGTCGAAAATCTTGTTGTCCGATTGCATGAGACGAAAATCCAGTCGCGTTAGATCTTGATGATTTGGGTGGTGGACGACGACGGCGCAAGGGTTTCCGCGCCAGGGTTCAAGTCCATGATCCCGTAATTGAGGTAGAAGGCAACAACCAGCCACGCAAGATAGGGCACCAGCAGGACCGCCGCGAGCGGGCGGATTCGCGCGAAGACGAACGCCATTGCGAGCGTCAGTGCGAACATCGCGACGACGATGCCGAGCGCGACGGTCACTTGATGCATGCCGAAGAAGATCGGCGACCAAGTGAGGTTGACCGCCAGTTGCACCACGAACAGCAGGATGGCGAGCGTGCGCAGCCGCGCGCCGCGCGCATACAGGATCATCGCCAGCGCGAGCCCGAGCAGGATGTAGATCAGCGTCCAGGCGACCGGAAAGGCCCAGTCGGGCGGGGTCAGCCGCGGCTTCACCAACGCACCATACCAGGCGTTCTGGGATCCGCCCGGCGCCAGTCGCGCGGCGGTGAAGCCGAGCAGCAGGACGAGCGGCACCGTCACCACTGCCCAGCGCAGGAACGCCAGCCGCAATTGTTGCTTCGATGCGATCTCTCTCAAGCCCTACGCCCTTCCCGCCTCGATTGCGCCGCGCCGATCCCCGACGTGACGGCCAATCCGGCCATATACGAGATTCTGCCGCATGTAGCTGCTAATTTCAGGGCATTGCGGGCGGAATGTCCCGCGTTGCAGCAATCAGGAATTCGACATTCCCCTCGGGGCCCGTGATCGGGCTCTCGACGATCGTTGCGACCGACCACCCCTGCGTGACGACCCAAGTCGAGACCTCGTCGCAGACGCGCGCATGGATCGCGGGGTCGCGGACCACCCCGCCCTTGCCGACCTCGCCACGCCCGGCCTCGAATTGCGGTTTGATCAGCGCAAGGAGCTTTGCCGCGGGCTTGGCGAAACGCAACGGCGTTTCCAGCACCTTGGCAAGGCCGATAAAGCTCGCGTCGCAGACGATCAGGTCGACCGCCTCGGGGATGTGCACCTCGGTCAAAATCCGCGCGCTGGTCTGTTCGTGCACCACGACGCGTGGGTCCTGCCGCAATTTCCAGGCGAGCTGGTTGGTGCCGCTGTCGACCGCGTAGACCCGCATCGCACCGCGTTGCAGCAAGACGTCGGTAAAGCCACCCGTCGACGAGCCGACATCGATCGCCACCGCGCCCGTGACGTCCCAACCGACGGTATCGAGGCCATGCGCGAGCTTGATCCCGCCGCGCGAGACCCAGGGATGATCGCGCCCGCGCACGTCGAGCAGCACATCGTCGGCAAGCGCTTGCCCCGGCTTGTCGATCTTGCGCTCGCCGGCAAAGACCAGGCCGGCCATGATCAGCGCCTGCGCGCGGGTCTTGCTCTCGGCGAGACCGCGATCGACGAGGAGTTGGTCTGCACGAAGCTTGGGCATTCCCGCTTCCAACGCGAAGTCGCCGCCGACCGCAAGGGGCATCCGAGTCGGAGCGCGCCGGAGACGCGTGATCGCCGCCGCCCGATGCGCCCGATCCGGTCCATCGCAGGACGCCGTCGTTTCGGCGCAAGCCCATTGCCGATCGGATCAGTAGAGATAGCTTTTGCAACAGGGCGTGGCCGCGCGGCGTCCCCCTAGAGCACGGGCGGCCACGTCTCCGATCCTGATCGCTACCGTGCCGCTGCGACGCCCGATTTAATCGAAGAACAGATACGCGGGATCGAACTTCGCAAAGTCCCGCAACGCGTCCCAGTCGAGGATCTCGACCTCACCCTGTCGGAACGCGACCATCCCGCGTTCGCGCAACTGCCGCAGCATCCGGTTGGCATGGACCGCGGTCAGACCGGTCGCATCGGCCAGATCGACTTGCGTCAGCGGGAGCGGGAACGTCGTCGTCTCGGCCTGCCCGATCCGCTTGAGCCGCGTATACATCTCGCAAAATAGGTGCGCGAGCCGGATCGCCGCGCTGCGCGCGCCGATCGAGACGATCCATTCGCGGTTGATCGCTGCGTCGATCAGCGTCGAGCGCCACAGCAATTCGGTGAGCGATGCCGATTCCGTGGTCAGCGCGCGGACGTCGGCATGCGGGAACAGCGCGACGCGCACATCGGTGAGGGCTGCGACCGAATGCTCGAGCCGCTTGAGCGGATACGAATGCAAGTCGACGAAATCGCCCGGAATGTGGATCGCCAGGATCTGTCGTCGTCCCTCGGGCGTGTCCTTGTAGCGTTCGACAAAGCCTTCGAGCAGCAGCGTGCATTGCGTCAGCGGGGTCTGCTGGCGCACGATGATCTGCTTGGGGCTATAGGTCGCGGTCCGCACGACCGCCTTCTCGAGCGCGGCGCGCTCTTCGGCGGTAATCGTTGGAACACGATGGGTTTTCAGAAACAGATCGGTATACATGGCCCCCTCCGCGGCGCGGGAACATGCGCTGGATGTTTGCGTTTTGTCCAGTCATGGAAACGCGATGTGGCCCGATTACCGTATGACGATCCGATCGAGGCCGCCGCCGAGCATGGCGAAGTGATCCTCGATGGCCCCGACGGGCTCGCAGCGTCGCTAACCCCCACCGCTGCACGCCGATCGGCCAGAAAGCTCGCCAAGGCTGCAGAGACCGCCGAACGCGATCCCGCCGCCGAAACGCCATAGCCGCGCGCCCGGTTTTTGCGGCGCGTTAACCCGACTGGCGTACACGTTCGGCGATGCCGTTCCGCAAAATCTTCCTGAGTCGATGGAGCGCCTTGTTGTGGGCGGCGGGTATCCTGTGGACCGCAATCGATACGGTCGGGTTCGGTCCTCCGGCAAATGGGGCGGCGACGATAGCGAACGCGTCGGTTGGTACCGATGCGGCAGGCGTAGCGGTGAACGCGGACGATCTGGCCACACTGGCCAACGCCATGAAGTCCTGAGCGCGCCCAGACCTTGCCGCAGTTAGCGCTTCGGCGCCGGCTTCAAATCGATCGACTGGATGCGCCACGTGCGCTGTGCCGTGGTTGCGCCATCGATATCGCCGCTGCGATGCAACGTGGCCGAGCCGATCTCGTACACCGGGGTTCCACCGCGCTTCAACCGCGCATAGACCTGGACCGGCACCGTGACATAGCGTTGACCGGCCCCCGCATCGATCGCGCCGGGCGCACCGACATTGGCGTGGTATTCGCTGTAGGCGGTAAAACCTTCCGCAAAGGCGGCCGTGTCTGCCTTCGGCTCGCGCAGTGCGAGCGCCTGCGCGTACTTCCGTTCGCCGAGGAACGCGTAATAGGTCTGCACGACGTTGGCCGCACCTTGCGCGCTGTCCGGGGTGAAGGGGGCTTCGGAAACCGGCGTCCGGTCGTCGGGCAGTCCGCCCGGCGTTCCCGGCGCCGGCGGATCGAGCGGCGTGCGTTCGGCGCTGTTGCTCCCGGTGGCGGCTGTCACATCGTTTTCGGTCACCGCGTCGGGTTCGGCGATCTCGACCGGCGCGTCCGCGTTATAGGCATCGACGCTTTGCTGCGCGCGGACGGCCGCCGCGTTGATGTCGATGCTATTGGTCTGGCTGGGGGATGTCCCGGAACACGCCGCGACGAATACGAGCGGCAAAGATACGGTCAACAAACGCTTCATGACTGATACTCGTCAAACAGAAGAGGGTCGGGCCCGATAAACGGCGCACCCGGTTGCCCGTTCCTCCCGCCCCGTCGCGAAACGGCGAAGCGTGCCAGACACCGGGCATCAGACCCACCCGGGATACAGCCTCAAGAGACCGCGGACGGGGCCGCCGATCGGCCCGTCCGCGGCACCCCGTCACGGCCGCAAGGCGGCGTCGTCGCGATCGCTCAATTCGTCGTCATCGTCGGCGGTGTTGCCGTCGAGCTCGTCCTGGACGTCGTCTTCGTCCTCATCGTCGTCGCTCTCATCGGCATCGGGGTCTTCCTCGCCGACTTCATCGTCTTCCATTTCGAGATCGTCGTCATCGTCGTCGCGCGTCCCGATATCGGGGGCGATATCGGTCAACAGCGTGCCGTCGCTCGGCCCGTCGCGGGTTACTTCCAGAATTTCCGCGCGCTGGCTCTCGTCATAGCCTTCTTCGTCGAAACCGTCGTCGCCCGTGCCCTCGCCGGGTACCTGATGTCCACCGATGCTCATCTTCGCTCTCCCGACGCTCCCGCAGAATGCGGGATCGTTTCATCAGCGAACCGTGCAAGCGGGGAACGGTTCCGGCTTTGCCGATTAAACTGCGTCAACTGGGGCGAAATAACCGCCCGCGCTCGACGATCGCTGCGATCACGATACCCGATACGCCCGCCACCAGAAACCCCAGATGGAGCGGCACCGTCGTCCCGTCGAAGCTGCGGCCGATCGCCCAGCCGACGATCGCGCCCATCGTGATCCCGAAGAACCCCTGCACGCTAGACGCGACGCCGGCGATCGACCCCATATTCTCCATCGCCATCGCCGACATGTTCGAGGTGGCGAGGCCAAAGCATGCCATAGTGATCGCTTGCAGCAGCACGAAGACAAGCAGCGGTTCGTCGCCGAACCAGCCGACCACCGCGCCAGTGCCCGACGACAGGATCATCACCACCAATGCGGTTTGCGAAATGCGGCGCATGCCGAGTGTCATCACGATCCGCGAGTTGAGCAGATTGGCGACCGCCATCGTTCCCGCCGATGCCGCGAATACGCCGCCGAGCCATTCGGGACGGTGGAACACGCGCTCCATGATCGGCTGGATCGACCCGAGATAGCCGAAGATCGCGCCCTGCGCGATCAGCGCGGCGATCGTGTAGCCGACCGAATAGCGGTCCGACAGCGTCTGGCGCCAGCCCGCCAGCGTCGTCTTGATCGACAGCGGCGATCTGTTTTCGGGGCGCAGCGTCTCGGGCATGCGCAAGACGAACCAGATCAGGCACAGCAATGCGCCGCCTGCGATCACCTCGAAGATCAGCCGCCACGATCCGATCAGCAGGATCCCCTGCCCGATGCTCGGCGCGACGATCGGCACCGCCATGAACACCATGAAGGCAAGGCTCGTCACCTGCGCCATCGCGCGGCCCGAGAAGCAATCGCGGATCAGCGCGATCGTCACGACGCGGCTCGCGGCAATCGCGAGCCCGCTGAGGAAGCGCACGGTGAGCAGCAGCGGGAAGCTGTTCGCCAGCCCCGCGCACAGATTGCCGATGATGAAGAGGACCAGCCCGACGATCAGCACCGGGCGCCGGCCATAGCGATCGGTCAGCGGACCGTGGATCAGCTGACCGATCCCGAGCCCGATCACGAACACCGTGATGATCAGCGGCGCATCGACGATCGCATCGACGCCGAGCCGGCGGGCAATGTCGGGCTGGGCGGGCAGCATCGTGTCGATACCGAGCGACGCTAGCGCGATCAGCGACGCGATCAGGGGGACGAACTCGACCAGCCGCAGCGGGGGCGAGTCCATCATCGGGCGTTGCGGGGACACAGACATGCCGCGCGCAATGCCCGAGTCGGCCGCGCTGGTCACCCCGCAAAGCGTGCAGCTGGTCCGCACGTCGTTGCAACCGTCGCGGAACGGACATCGAAGCGAGGCATTCTCCAGTCTCCACCTGAGAGGAGCAAGGCAATGAGCATTTTCGGTATGATCAAGGACGCGATCTGGGGCCACAAGCCGGCACCGGTCGAAGCAGCCCCCACCCCGGCACCGGCTGCAGCTGCGCCTGCCCCCGCCCCTGCGGCTGCCCCGGCTGCGGCTCCCGCGCCCGCAGCGCCTGCTGCAAAGATCGACGTCAACGCCGTCCTGACGCAGAAGGCCGCCGAAAAGGGCCAGCCGCTCAACTGGCAGACCTCGATCGTCGATCTGATGAAGGTGCTCGATCTCGACCCGAGCCGCGAAAACCGCACCTCGCTCGCGCACGAGCTCGGTTACACTGGCGACACCAACGACAGCGCCACGATGAACGTTTGGCTGCACAAGAAGGTGATGGAGAACCTCGCCTCGTAACGCGCCTAATTTGACGAAACCATTGGCGGATCGCGGTGTTTCCTTTGTGACACCCGCGATCCGCTGCGACCGACTTCCGGCGGTCAGCGACGTTTGCGTTGCGCCTTTTTGCAATGCGCTCCGACACGATTCCCGTGTCCATCGAAACCGCTCTTTCACTCTTCGTCGCCACAAAGCTTTGATGCGCTTACACAAACCCGTTCGCAGGCTATTCACACCGGCTAAGACACCCGACCGGGATACGCAACGCGGCGAGGCACTCCCGATGTTGGGCGTTGCGGCCGCGCTTGGCGGAATTGTCGGCGCGGGCTCGCTCGCCTTCAGCGACGATGGGCGCGCCAGAATCGTCGGAGCGGTGAAACCCGTCGCGGTACAGGCCGGCCTCATGCGTGCCCGCGCGCCGCAGCCGGGCGACGCGTGGGGCGGTTGCGACGATGCGCGCGCTGCCGGAACCGCGCCGATCTATGAGGGCGAGCCGGGCTACCGTCCGGAGATGGACGGCGACTCCGATGGCATCGCCTGCGAGCCGATTCGCTAGAGCCGATCCGCGTTTTACGGCACGCAGGAGTGGCCCGCTGATCCCCGCGGGGCTGACGCGGCGGCAAATCGGCGCTATCTTCGCGCTTTGCCAGTATCACGGACGCGTCTCATGCTCGACACCCCCACCGCCGAAGTCCCGCCGCTGTCGCTCGCCGACGAAGCCGCCGATCCTGCTGCCTTTGCCGCGGCGCTGGGCGATTCGTTCGAGCGGTTCGGCTTTGCGGTCGTGTCGGACCACGGCGTCCCTGCCGAGCTGATCGCGCGCGCCTGGGCGATGACCGAGGCGTTCTTCGCGCTGCCCGAGGACACTAAGCGCAGCTATTTCAGCGCGGGCGGCGGTGGTGCGCGCGGTTATACGCCGTTCAAGACCGAAATCGCCAAGGGCGCGACGCATGTCGACCTCAAGGAATTCTGGCATGTCGGCCGCGAACTGGCGAAAGGCCACCGCTTCGAGGCGCAGATGGCGCCGAACGTCTGGCCCGACCAGCCCGAGGGCTTCCGCGAGACCTTCATCGAACTGTTCGCCGCGCTCGACGTCGCGGGCGACCGGCTGCTGTCGGCGATCGCGCGGCATCTGGGGCTCGCGCCCGACTGGTTCGACCATGCCGTCAAGGACGGCAATTCGGTGCTCCGCCTGCTGCATTATCCGCCCGTCCCCGCCGACGCGGCCGAAGTCCGCGCTGGCGCGCATGAGGACATCAACTTGATCACGCTGCTGCTCGGCGCCGAGGAAGCCGGGCTGCAATTGCTGACCAAGGAAGGCGAATGGCTGCCGATCAAGCCGCCTGAGGGCGCGATGGTCGTCAATGTCGGCGACATGCTCCAGCGGCTGACCAACCACGTCCTGCCCTCGACCACGCACCGCGTCGTCAACCCGGCGCCCGAACGGCGCGGGCATTCGCGCTATTCGATGCCGTTCTTCCTCCACCCCGCCCCCGATTTCCTGATCGAAACGCTGCCGTCGACGATCACCGCGGAACGCCCCAACCGCTATCCCACGCCGATCACCGCGCATGACTATCTGCACGAGCGGCTGGTCGAGATCGGCCTGGTCAAGAAATAGTACGTCACCCCGGACTTGTTCCGGGGCCCACTCCTCCGCTAGCGCAATCGGCGATCGGCGCGCTGATCGGGGGATCCCGGAACGAGTCCGGGGAGACGAAGGTGTGACTGCTATGACCAAACCGCTCCGCATCGCGCTCGCCGGGCTCGGCACCGTCGGCGGCGGCGTGATCCGCTTGCTCGACACCAACGGCGCGTTGATCGCGCGCCGCGCGGGGCGGCCGATCGAGATCGTCGCGGTTTCGGCACGCGATCGCAGCAAGGATCGCGGCGTCGATATGAGCCGCTTCGCATGGGTCGACGACACGACGGCGCTCGCGCATGCCGACGTCGACGTCGTGGTCGAGCTGGTCGGCGGCTCGGACGGCCCCGCGCTCACGCTCGCGCGCACCACGCTTGGCGCGGGCAAGAGCTTCGTCACCGCCAACAAGGCGATGCTCGCGCATCACGGGCTCGAGCTCGCGCGCGCTGCCGAAACGGCGGGCGTGGCGCTCAAGTTCGAGGCGGCGGTCGCGGGCGGCGTTCCGGTGATCAAGGGCTTGCGCGAAGGTGCCGCCGCCAACGAGATCGAGCGCGTCTACGGCATCCTCAACGGGACGTGCAATTTCATCCTGTCGAAGATGGAGGCCGAGGGGCGCGACTTCGCCGACGTGCTCGCCGAGGCGCAGGCGCTCGGCTTTGCCGAATCCGATCCGAGCTTCGACATCGACGGCGTCGACGCCGCGCACAAACTCTCGCTGCTCGCCAGCCTCGCCTTCGGCACGCAGCCGGCGTTCGGCGACGTCGCGGCGACCGGCATTCGCCACGTGCTCGCCGCCGACATCGCCGAGGCGGCGGCCCTCGGCTATCGCGTGCGGCTGCTCGGGCTTGCGGAAGCTGGCCCCGGCGGCTTGTTCCAGCGCGTCCATCCGCATCTCGTTCCCGTCAGCCATCCGCTCGCACACGTCACCGGGGCGACCAATGCCGTCGTCGCCGAGGGCAATTTCGTCGGGCGGCTGCTGTTCCAGGGCGCGGGCGCGGGCGACGGGCCGACCGCAAGCGCCGTTGTCGCCGACCTGATCGACATAGCACGGGGCGAATTCGGCCCCGCCTTCGCGATGCCCGCTGATGCCTTGACCGCGCAGGGCCCGGCCGATGCCGGCGAGCGGCGCGGGCGCGCCTATGTGCGCTTCACCGTCGCTGATCGCGTCGGCGTGCTCGCCGAGATCGCCGCGGCGATGCGCGATGCGGGCGTTTCAATCGAGAGCTTGATGCAGCGCGGCGCTCATGCCGATGGTTCGGTGCTGGTCGCGATCGTCACGCACGAAGGCCCCGAGCGGAGCGTGGCGCAAGCGCTCGAGCGGCTGCGCGGGTCGCAGAGCCTGGTCGGGCAGCCGTTGTGGATGCATATCCTGGGGTAAAATCCCTCCGGTCCCTGCGCAAGAGACCGTCACCCCGGGCTTGTCCCGGGGTCCACCGTGACGCCAATGCTGTTCTCGTCGTCCGTGCGGCCCGGTGGACCCCGGGACAAGCTCGGGGTGACGACGGTGGGGGCCACTGCCCTCAGGGCAAAATCACCGACTTATGCGGCGTATCATCGAGCGCGATCGCAACCCGCCCCGATTTGTCGGGCTTCTTCTTGAACGCCCGCCCGACCCCGTGCGCGACGTCGCCGGCGAGCATCATGAAATCCTTCGCCTCGCCCGGTCGCTCGCAGCAACTGTCGGGAGCGACGACCTTCTGGATCAGCCGCACGATTTGCGTCCCGCCCTCGAAGAACTGCACGCCGCCGGCACAGCCGCGCTGCATCGTCGCGCACGGCGAGCTGTCCTCGACCGCCATCGCGCCGATCCCGGTCATGTCGGGATTCGACGGCTTGGGCCGGTTGAGCACGACTTCTTTGGGATAGGGCAACGTCTGCGACGGCAGCGGCTTGCCGCACACGACGATGTCGTCGGGATCGACCGCCTTGCCGCGCCGCGTGCACGGCTCGCTCGCAACGGGCTGCAGAATCGAGAACGCCGTCGGCGCCGCCGGGGCGGGCACGGCGGGGGTCGCGGCTTGCGCGGCGAGGAGCAGCAGCATCATGAACCCGATACTCCGCTGCAATCATGGCGAATTTCAGGCGATCTTGGCGACCCCCAAGCGCGGCAGCTCGATCGCGGGGCAGCGGTCCATCACGACCTTGAGCCCTGCCGCCTCGGCCCGCGCCGCGGCGGCTTCGTTGACCACGCCCAATTGCATCCACACCGCCTTGGCCCCCGCCGCGATCGCTTCGTCGACCGCGTCGCCCGCGGCGGCGGAATTGCGGAAGATGTCGACCAGATCGATCGGATCGCCGATCTGCGACAGGTCGCGAAACACGAACTCGCCGTGGAGATGCTCGCCGGTGATCTGCGGGTTGACCGGGATCACGCGATAGCCGTGCTCCTGGAGCGTGCGCATCACGCGGTAGGACGCGCGATCGGGCCGGTCCGACGCGCCCACCAGCGCGATCGTGCGGGTTTCTTCGAGCAGGGTGCGAAGCTCGCTATCGCTGGTGATCGGCATCAAGCATGTCCCCCTTGGGCGTTGGCAATCCAGCCGGCGACGTGGCCGGCAATCTGCTTGAACGCCACCGCCTCGGGGCCGTTCCCGGTGACCGGCGGCTGGCCGGCGTCGGAGGCGACGCGCACGCGGATGTCGAGCGGGATGCGCCCCAGGAAGGGCAGCCCCAATTCCTTCGCCGCCGCTTCCGCGCCGCCAGTGCCGAACGGATCGGAGACTTCGCCGCACGACGGGCAGACATAGCCCGCCATATTCTCGATCAGGCCGATGATCGGCACGCCCGCCTTGACGAACAAATCGATCGCTCGTCGCGCGTCGATCAGCGCGAGGTCCTGCGGGGTCGAGACGATCACCGCACCGGTCGGCCGGTATTTCTGGATCATCGTCAGCTGGACGTCGCCGGTGCCGGGCGGCAGATCCATCACCAGCGTGTCGGCGGCGCCCCAATTGGCGTCCATCATCTGCGTCAGCGCGCCCGCCGCCATCGGCCCGCGCCACGCGATCGCCTGATCGGCGGTGACAAGCATCCCCATCGACAGCATCGGCACGCCGAACGGCGTCTGGACGGGGTTGAGCACCTTGTTGTGCGCGGTCGGCTTGAGATCGGCGACGCCCATCAACCGTGGCTGCGAGGGCCCATAGATATCGGCATCGACCAGCCCGACGCGCCGCCCGGCCTGCTGCAAGGCGATCGCGAGGTTAGCCGAGACGGTCGACTTGCCGACGCCGCCCTTGCCGCTGCCGACCGCGATCGTCACGCGCTGCTGCCGCTGGCTGGTCAGCGCGACGCGGACCGTTTCGACCCCCACCACCAAGCCCGCCGCGCGGCGCACCGCGTCTTCGAGCGGGCCGTGATCGGCGGCATCGAGTCCGCTCACATCGACGATCACGCTCGCACGGGCGTCCTCGATTCGGCCCGTCGCGCGGGTGCCCGCGACGAGCGAAAGGGCGGCGTTGAGTGCGGCATCGGGCGAAATCGGATCGGTCATGCGCGCCAGATAGGCGTCATGGACACGCTTGCCACTGTTTTTCGTCGCGAGCCGCCCCTATAAAGGTTGCATGACGATCCTATCGCGCTGGTTTTCACGCCCCTCCCTCCAATCCGCCGATGGCAAGGGCCCGTGGGGCAGCGGCGGCGCTGGTGGCGGCGATGACGACAAGAGCGGCGGCCCGCGCAATCCCTGGGCGCAGCCCCCCGGCGGCAAACCGCGCGGCACGACGGCTGCGCCAAGCGCGCTCGACGAATTCCTCAAGCGTGCGCGCGGCGGCGGCAACGGACCCGGCGGCTTCGGCGGTGGCGGGCGTCCGCGCATCCCCGGCGCGCCGAGCGCGACCAATCTGTGGCTGATCGCGGTCGGCGTGATCGTCGTCGCCTGGATCATCCTCACCAGCTTCCATTCGATCGGGCCGCAACAGCGCGGCGTGGTGACCTTCCTCGGCCGCTATTCCGAGACGCTCGACCCCGGCATCCGCATGACGCTCCCCGCGCCGTTCGTCGATGTCGCCAAGGTCGATGTCGCGGCGATCAACACCGAGACCTTCCCCGATGAAGGCGATGGCGGCTCCGAAAGCGACAAATTGATGCTGACGAGCGACCAGAACATCGTCGATCTCGATTATTCGGTGCGCTGGCAGATTTCGAACCCGCAGGACTTCGCCTTCCAGATCGCCGATCCGCGCGGCACGCTGCGCGCCACCGCGATGAGTGCGATGCGGGCGGCGGTCGCCACCGCGACGCTCGACGACGCGATCGGCAGCGGGCGCAACGCGATCGAGGTCAAGGTCCAACAATCGATGCAGGAGATTCTCGACGGCTATAATGCGGGCATCCGCATCCAGGGCGTCGCGATCCGCGGCGCGCAGGCGCCGGCGCAGGTCTCCGACGCGTTCAAGGAAGTCTCCGCCGCGCAGCAGCAGGCGCAGAGCGACATCAGCAAGGCGCGTGGCTATGCCCAGCAGGTGCTCGCCAAGGCGCAGGGCGAGGCCGCGGCGTTCGACGTGATCTACGCCCAGTACAAGCTCGCCCCCGACGTGACGCGCAAGCGCATGTATTACGACACGATGGAGCAGGTTCTGTCCAAATCCGATAAGACGATCATCCAGGCTCCCGGCGTCGTGCCGTATCTGCCGCTGCCCGGGATCGCCAAGCGCCTGCCCGACGCCGTTCCCGCCGCGCAAGCCCAGGGAGCCGCACAGTGAGCCGCACTTTGCTCCGCAATCCGATCACGCTCGGCATCGTCGCGCTGCTGCTGCTGATCGTCGCCGCCAGCTCGGTCGCGATCGTCCCCGAGACGCGCCAGGCGGTGATCCTGCGCTTCCAGCAGCCGGTCGCGACGATCAACGAATACCGCCCGAACGAGGTGTTCGGTCGCACCGGCGCGGGGATCAACTTCCGCGTGCCGTTCATCGACCGGCTCGTCTGGGTCGACAAGCGCGTGCTCGACGTCGAGCTCGACAATCAGCCCGTGCTGTCGACCGACCAGACCCGGCTCGAGGTCGACGCCTATGCGCGCTTCCGCATCGTCGATCCGCTCAAGGCGGTGATCTCGACCGGCAGCACCTCGGTCACCGAGCAGCGCATCAAGGATCAGCTCCAGCCGCTGTTCAGCTCCTCGCTGCGCAACGAACTCGGCCGCCGGCCCTTCGCCGCGCTGCTCAGCCCCGAGCGCACGCAGGTGATGGGCAACATCCGTGCAGGGCTGCAGCGGCTCGCGTCGCAATATGGCGTGCAGATCGTCGACGTCCGCATCAAGCATGCCGATCTGCCGACCGGAACGCCGTTCGACAGCGCGCTCAACCGGATGCGCACCGCCCGTCACCAGCAGGCGCTGACGATCCAGGCACAGGGCGCGCAGACCGCGCAGATCATCTCGGCGCAGGCCGATGCGCAGGCGGCGCAGATCTATGCCGCGGCGTTCAACAAGGATGCCGAGTTCTACGACTTCTACCGTGCGATGCAGTCGTATCGCTACACCTTCGCGCAGGACGGCAAGGGCTCGACGAGCTTGGTCCTGTCACCCGACAATGCCTATTTGAAGGAATTCCAGGGTCGCCGGTGATTCGACGGCCCCGTAACGGCCCGCCAGCCGTTGATATTCAATCGCCGTTCAGCAACCATGGCTAACAGCTATCGCGTTGCTGCCAATTGGTAGACGAGAGGAAACGACCCTAGTGCGCTACGCCTACGCCATCACCGCCGCCCTGCTGCTCAGCGGGACCGCCACTGCCATCGCGTTGCCATCCGCCGGGGGCGCGCAGACCGCCCAGAACGAACCCGCCGTGATGGCCGCCGCCGCGCCCCGCCCCGGCGCGCCGATGAGCTTTGCCGATCTCGTCGCCAAGCTCCAGCCCGCGGTCGTCAACATCTCGACGAGCCAGCACATCACCCAGGCGCAGCCCGCCAATCCGTTCGCCGGCACCCCGTTCGAGGGTCTGTTCGGCCAGCAGCAGGGTCAGGGCGGCGCTGCTCCCACGACCCGTGAGGCGACTTCGCTCGGTTCGGGCTTCATCATCTCGCCCGACGGCTATGTCGTGACCAACAACCACGTCGTCGCTGCAGGCGCGAAGGGCGCGACGGTCGACTCGATCACCGTCACGATGACCGACCGCAAGGAATATGTCGCCAAGCTGATCGGCCGCGATCCAACTTCGGATCTGGCGCTGCTCAAGATCGACGCGAAGAACCTCCCGTTCGTCAAGTTCGGCGATTCGGATGCGGCGCGCGTCGGCGACTGGATCGTCGCGATCGGCAATCCGTTCGGCCTCGGCGGCACGGTGACCGCGGGGATCGTCTCGTCGCTCCACCGCGTGACCGGCGCGGGTGCCTATGACCGCTTCATCCAGACCGATGCGGCGATCAACCAAGGCAATTCGGGCGGCCCGATGTTCGATCTCAACGGCAACGTGATCGGCATCAACTCGCAGATCCTCGGCAGCACCGGCGGCGGCAATATCGGCATCGGCTTCGCGATCCCCGCGACCGACGCCAAGCCCGTCATCGAAAAACTGATGAAGGGCACCAAGATCGCGCGCGGCTATCTCGGCGTCGGTCCGCAGCCGATCGACGACGATCTCGCTTCGTCGTTCGGGCTCGCCAAGAACAAGGGCGAGTTGCTGCGCAGCATCGAGCCGGGCCAGCCGGCCGACAAGGCCGGCCTCAAGGTCGGCGACATCGTGCTGCGCGTCGGCGGCAAGGACGTGAATCCCGACCAGTCGCTCAGCTATCTCGTCGCCAACGTGACGCCGGGCACGCGCGTCCCGCTCGACATCGTGCGCCAGGGCCGCCCGCAGACGATCATCGCGACGATCGGCACGCGTCCTTCGGAAGACGCGCTGCTCGCCAAGGCTAATGCCGATGCCGATAGCGACATGTCGGACGACAGCGATACGCCGACCGCTGGCCAGGCGGCGTCGAACCCGCTCGGCGTGACGGTCGCGACGCTGACCCCGCAGATCGCGCGGACCTTCGGCATCGATTCGTCGGTGTCGGGCGTGGTGATCGGCATGGTCGATCCGGCAAGCGATGCCGGCGCCAAGGGCCTCAAGCGCGGCGACGTGATCGTCTCGGCCAACGGCGTGCCCGTCGCGACCCCGGCGGCGCTGGGGTCGATCGTGATGCAGGCCAAGGCCGCGGGCCGCTCGCAGGTCGCGCTGTATGTCGTGCGCGGGCGTCAGCCGGCATTCTTCATCGGCGTGAAGCTCAAGAAGTAAGGTCAAAGATTAAGCCCCTCCCCTTCAGGGGCTGTCTCTTATACACATCT
>NZ_JASJVC010000049.1:0-26849 GCF_035019905.1 Sphingomonas sp. 10B4
AGATGTGTATAAGAGACAGGGCGGGGGCCATGGATTTGGGGATGAAGTTCATCGGGTCTCTCCCGGTTACAGATCGGCGAAACGCGCCAGGGTTATACCACGCTCGGCGACGATCGCGCGCGCGCTGGAATCGAGCAAGGCGGCGAATTCGGCTTCGTACTGATAGCCCGGCGCCGATAGCGGATAGGGGCCGGTGGCAGGGTGCAGATAGATCTCGCTGACGCCGTCGGGTAGATGCGCCAGCACGCCGCGCAGCCGCTCGGCATCCATCGCGCCCGACCAGGCGAGGCCGAAGGCGCGGTCGGGCACCTTGACCCCACGCTTGCGCGCCGCGACCTGGACGAGCTTGGCGAAGGGCCGGGCGATGTCGATGCCGCTGACGGGCTCGAACTTGGCCAGTGTCGTGCGATCCTCGATCGGCGCGCGCATCGCCGTCATGCCGTGGCGCAAGCCGACGTCGAGCAGCACGCCGGCGATCACCGGGTGCATGTGCATGTGCTTATGCGTGTTGACGTGATCGAGCGGCAGGCCGGTCGCTTCGAACAACGCGAATTGCGCTTCGATCTCGGCTTCGAGCTGACGTCGGACCGATTTCAAGCCGACCAGTTTCAACGCGACGGGGAGCGACTCGATGCGGAACTTGCCGTGCGCATCGACCAGATCGGGGATCTGCGCCGGCGGCAGCGCGGGCGGCGTCTCGGCAAGCGCGACGTGCAGCCCGACCCCGAGCGTCGGTGTCCGCCGCGCGCGCTCGACCGCATCCGCCGCGCCTGCGCCCGTCACCATCAGGCTGGTGACGGTCAGCACGCCCTCGCGATGCGCCTGCTCGACGGCGGCGTTGACCTCGATCGACACGCCGAAATCGTCGGCGGTGATGATGGCGGTCTTCACGCCGGCGCGAAGCCGTAGAACACCGGGTCGGCGAGCACGGCGTCGGCGACGTTCTGCGGGTTGGGCACAGCGATCCGGCGCAGCAGCGCGATCATCGCGGTACGATCGCGCGCGCGCACCGCGTCTTCCCACAGCTCGACCCGGCCCGTCGCGGCGAGCCGCTCGTTGACCGTCATTCCGGCAAGCGTCGTCGTCATCGGTTCGGCTCAGGCAGGCTCTTTGCGGCGACGCAGGAAGTCGAAGAATTCGACGCCCTCGCGCAGGCGGCGCTTCATCATCTGCCAGTCGGTCAGCATCTCGCGGACGATGTCCCAGATCTTCGACGGGCGGAAGTAGAAGCGCTTGTAGAACTCCTCGACCTTGTCGAAGATCAGCGCCGAGGGGAGATGCGGGTAGGACAGCTGTGCGATCTGAGTGCCGCCGTCGGTCAGCAGGTGATCGCCACCGTCGAACCAATTGTTCTCGACCGCCTGCTTGTACAGGAACGTCCCCGGATAAGGCGCCGCCAGCGACACCTGGATCGTGTGCGGATCGATCTCCTTGGCGTAGTTGATCGTCTCCTCGATCGTCTCTTCGGTCTCGCCCGGGAGCCCCAGGATGAAGGTGCCGTGGATGACGATGCCGAGTGCGTGGCAATCCTTGGTGAACTGCCGCGCGACGTCGACGCGCAGGCCCTTCTTGATGTTGTGCAGGATCTGCTGGTTGCCGCTCTCATAGCCGACGAGCAGCAGGCGCAGGCCGTTTTCCTTGAGGATCTTGAGCGTCTTGTACGGCACGTTGGCCTTGGCGTTGCACGACCAGGTCACGCCCAGCTTGCCGAGTTCGATCGCGAGCTCCTCGACGCGGGGCAGATTGTCGGTCAGCGTGTCGTCGTCGAAGAAGATTTCCTTGTTCTGCGGGAAAGCCTCCATCACGTATTTCACTTCCTCGATCACATGGCCGATCGAGCGCGTGCGGTAGTTATGCCCGCCGACGGTCTGCGGCCACAGGCAGAAGGTGCAGCGGCTCTTGCAGCCGCGGCCGGTGTAGAACGAGACGTAGGGGTGGAGCAGATAGCCGCCGAAATACTTCTCCATCTGCAGATCGCGCTTGTAGATCGGCGAGACGAAGGGGAGGCTGTCCATGTCCTCGATGACCTTGCGGTCCTTGTTGTGGATGATCGCGCCGTCGTCGTCGCGCCAGCTGATCCCCTCGACCTCGCGCAGCGGCATGCCGTTTGCGACATCGACGATCGTGAAATCGAACTCGTTGCGCGCGACGAAGTCGATCGCGGTCGAGGTTTCGAGCACCTTGGTCGATTCGACCGCGGCCTTGGCGCCGATGAAGCCGATCTTGATGCGCGGGTTGCGCTGCTTGATCAGCTCGGCGGTGTGGACGTCCTGGCGGAACGACGGCGTCGAAGTGTGGAGGATGACGAGGTCGCGCTCGTCCATCTCATGCTTGATGTCGTCCCACGACTGGTCGTGCGCGGGGGCGTCGATCAGCTTCGATCCCTCGACCATCGCGGCGGGCTGGGCGAGCCAGGTCGGATACCAGAACGACTTCACTTCGCGCTTCATCTGGTAGCGCGCACCGGCACCGCCGTCGTAACCGTCGAACGAGGGAGCCTGGAGAAAAAGGGTCCGCAACATGTCTTAGTGCTCCGTGGCCGCTGCGATGCGGCCGTCCTGCTTCATTGTAAGGGTCGCCCCGCGCCAATCAACCGACCGGACGAAGAAGCTGGCGATATAGACCGCAAAAGCGGCGAAATCATGCAGCAACGCGATTCCGAACGACGCGACCGGTCTCCCTACCGCCGCATCGACGCTTCGCACAACCACCCAGCGCGCGAAAATTGCTGCAAGTGCGAGGATGACGCCGGCGGCGGGCCAATAGAGCGCGGCCAGCACCGCGACGGGGAGCGGCAGGCCGACGATGCTGCCGACATAGGGCCAGAAGGTCAGATCGCGCACCGTGGCCGCCCAGCGCAGCTCGTGGCGCCATAGGGCGACCACGCTGCTCTCGTCGCAGGCATGGGTGACGAGCATCGGCGGCACCGCGACCTGCAGCCCGAGCGCGCGAACACTTTCGCCGATGGCATAATCGTCGGCGAGGACATCGGCGAAGCGGGCGAAACCGCCGATCGCGTCGAGCGTCTCGCGCCGCAGCGCGATCGTCGATCCCATGCACGGCGTCGCGAGCCGCTTGGCAACGCCGAAGGTCGCGCCGAGCAGGAACTGATAGCTAACGCCGGCAGCGGCCATCAGCGACCAGAAACCGGCATCGCCGCGCCCGCGATAGAGGCAGGTGACGGCTCCGACGCCTGGGGCATCGAGCGCGGCGAGCAACTGCGCGACATAGTCCGGTGCGACCGCGATGTCGCTGTCGCTGAGGATCAGGATCGGGTGGCGTGCGACGCGATCCATGTTGATGAGGTTCGACAGCTTGCCGCTCGCGCCGTGGCTGGTCGCGTCGATGACGAGCTCGATATCCGCTTGCGGGTGTGCTGCCTTGAGCGCGGCGACCACGCCGATCGCGGCATCGTCCGCACGCTGCACGCCGAGGACGATTTGCAATGGCCCGTCGTGCGTCTGCGCGAGGAAGGTCGCGAGGTTGTCGAACAGCCGCGGCTCCGGGCCGTAGAGTGGCTTGAGCAAGGTGACGGCTTCGTTGCGTGCCGGCGCGGGGACGACTGCGGCGAAGAAGTGGCGGAACGTGTGCGCGGAGACGAGCAGGAAGCCGACCCCGCACGCGGCGAGCGCAATCGCCAGCCAGCCGAGCGCCGTACCGATAAGGATTGGGAGATGCTGCACGATGTTGGCCCTTACGCTGACGGAGCGGGGTGGGCTAGGCGGTGCAAAATGTGAAAAGCGCGTCATGTCTTTGCGCTTCCTGTCGTCACCCCGGCACAAGGCCGGGGTGACGGTGATGTGGCAACGCTGGGTTTGGGTCACGGCAGAGCATGCGGCGTTTCCGGCAACTGATCCTCCGCCTGGCGGGGGAGGATTGCCGTTGCCGAGACGCGGGGGACGCATCGCGGAGGTTTGACTGGACGCCGCGGCGTTCTACAGCGCGGCGGCAAGGAGATACGGTGGCGGACGCAGACATCATACTCGTAACCGGGGTTTCGGGCTTCGTCGGTTCGGCGGTCTCGCTCAAGCTGGCGGCATCGGGCGCGCACGTGCGCGGGCTGGTGCGGGCGAGCAGCGCGCGGACCAACCTCGCCGACTTTCCCGGCGAGCTCGTGGAGGGCGACGCGCGCGATCCCGTGGCGATGGCGCGCGCGATGGCGGGGGTACGCCAGCTCTATCACGTCGCCGCCGATTACCGCATCTGGGCGCGCGACCCCGAGGAGATCGTCCGCAACAACCGTGCGAGCGCCGCAACGGTAATGGAGGCGGCGCTGGCCGCAGGTGTCGAGCGGATCGTCTATACCAGCAGCGTCGCGACCTTGGTGCCTGATCATGGCCGACCTTCGGACGAGACGCGCCCCGCCACGCCCGAACAGGCGGTCGGCGCGTACAAGCGCAGCAAGGTCGTCGCCGAGCGGCTGGTCGAGGCGATGGTGCGTGAGCAGGGGCTCCCCGCGGTAATCGTCAATCCCTCGACCCCGATCGGCCCTCGCGATGCTCGGCCGACGCCGACCGGGCGGATCATCGTCGAGGCGGCGAGCGGGCGGATGCCGGCGTTCGTCGAGAGCGGGCTCAACCTCGTCCATGTCGATGACGTCGCCGACGGGCATATCGCGGCGATGGCGCGCGGGCGGATCGGCGAGCGCTATGTGCTCGGCGGGCAGGATGTCGCCCTGCGCGAGATGCTGGCGAGCGTGGCCGAGATCGTCGGGCGCAAGCCGCCGACAGTGCGGATTCCCCGCGCGCCGCTGTTTCCGCTGGCGTGGGCGAATGAGCAGCTTGCGCGGGTGACGGGGAAAGACCCGTTCCTGACGCTCGATTCGCTGCGGATGGCGGCGCACGACATGTATTATTCGAGCGCCAAGGCCGAGGCGGAGCTGGGGTATCGCGCGCGGCCGTACCGCGAGGCGTTGGCCGAGGCGATCGCGTGGTTTGCGCAGGCGGGGATGCTGGCGTGATCGTGCTGGGGGTGGCGCTGGTGTCGCTGGCGATCTGGCTGGTGCTGGTGTTTGCGCGCGATGGGTTCTGGCTGACGCGGGAGCGGGACGGTCCCGTCACCCCGGACTTGATCCGGGGTCCATGCGAGCCGGCTGCCGAACCGAACGACCGCCGTGGGGGCGAAGGTCTCGCATGGATGCCGGGTCAAGCCCGGCATGACGGTAAAGGGTGGCCGTCGGTCATTGCGATCGTGCCTGCGCGTGACGAGGCGGAGGTGATCGCGCGCTCGATCGGGAGTCTGGCCGCGCAGGATTATCCCGGCGACTTCCGTATCGTGCTGGTCGATGATTCGAGCAGCGACGGCACCGCCGACATCGCGCGCGCGCTCGGGTCCGAGCGGCTAAGCGTCGTTACCGGCGCGCCGCTCGCGCCCGGCTGGACCGGCAAGCTCTGGGCCGTCTCGCAAGGGATCGCCGCCGCCGGCGACGCGCCCGACTACCTCCTGCTCACCGACGCCGACATCGCCCACGCCCCCGACACGCTGCGCAGCCTCGTCACGCGTGCAGTCGACGACGACCGCGTGCTCGTCTCGCTGATGGCACGGCTGCGCTGCGAGAGCCTCGCCGAGCGCGCGCTGATCCCGGCGTTCGTCTGGTTCTTCCAGATGCTCTACCCGTTCTCCACGGTGAACCGCCGGGGGCGCGGGCTGGGCGCGGCGGCGGGTGGCGTTATGCTGGTCGAACGGAGGGCGCTCGAAGCGGCGGGCGGGATCGCCGCGGTGCGTGCGGCGCTGATCGACGATTGCGCGTTCGGCGCGTTGATGAAGACCCAAGGGCCGGTCTGGCTCGGGCTGACCGATCGCGCGGTGAGCATCCGGCGCTACGACACATGGGGCTCGGTCGCGGCGATGATCTCGCGCTCGGCGTATGCGCAACTCCATTACTCGCCGCTGCTGCTCGCCGGCACGACGCTCGGTCTCGCGCTCACCTATCTCGCGCCGCCCGTGCTGGCGATTGCCGCGCGCGGCCCCGCGCAATATGCTGCGATCGCCGCGTGGGCGTTGATGGCGCTGGCGTTCCAGCCGATGTTGCGCTTCTACCGCCGCTCGCCACTTTGGGGACTGCTCCTGCCTGCCATCGCGACCTTCTATGCCGGATGCACGCTCCTCTCGGCGTGGCAGCATGTCCGCGGCCGCGGCGGGCTGTGGAAGGGCCGCGTCCAGGCGGATCTCGCGGCATGAGCGGCGCGACCACCGCCGATGCGCTCGCCTCAGGCAAGGGGCATAAGGACGAAAATTTCCCCGTCGCCTCGGTGCTGCTCAAGCCCGAGCATCGCGCGCCGGTAATGGCCTTCTACCGCTTCGCCCGCGGGGCGGACGACGTGGCCGACAATCCGGCGGTCTCGGCCGACGAAAAGCTCGCGTTGCTCGGCGCGATGCGCGCGACGATCCTGGGGACGCGCGACGCCGACGCCGCCTCGGTTGCGCTGCGCACGACGATGGAGGCGCACCGGATCAGCCCGCAGCACGCGCTCGACCTGCTCACCGCATTCGAGCGCGATTGCACGGTGAACCGCTGCGCCGACTGGGCGGCATTGATAGACTATTGCCGCTATTCGGCGATGCCCGTCGGGCGCTACGTCCTCGACGTCCACGGCGAGGACCATGCGACCTGGCCCGCGTCCGATGCGCTGTGCGCGGCGCTGCAAGTGATCAACCACACGCAGGATTGCGCGAAGGATTATCGCGCGATCGGGCGAGTCTATCTCCCGCTCGACCTGATGGCGCAGCACGGCGCGCGTCTCGACGACCTCGAAAAGCCCGTCGCCACGCCGGGCCTGCTGGCGACGATCCGCGATCTTGCCGCGCGCAGTCAGCACTTGCTCGACGAGTCGGCCGGGTTCGCCGGGCAGATCCACGATCGCCGCCTCGCGGTCGAGGTCGCGATCATCCACCGGCTCGCGGTAAGCCTGATGCAGCGGCTCAAGGCGCGAGATCCGTTGTCGCAGCGCGTCCACCACCGCCCATATGAAGCGCTTGGCCTCGCAGCGTTGGCGGCGGTGTCGCAAACGGTTAAGGGGCGGGGATGAACCCCAAGGCGACCCCCGCGCAGCTCCAGGCGCAAGTCTCCGGCAGCTCCTTTTATGCCGGCATGCGCGTGCTCCCCAAGGTGCAGCGCGAGGCGATGTACGCGGTCTACGCCTTTTGCCGCGAAGTCGACGACATTGCCGATGACGAGATCGGCGACCGGCCCGCGCGGATGGCGGCGCTCGACGCGTGGCGTGCCGATATCGAATCGCTCTACGCGGGCGGCAATCCCGGGCGCGCGGCGCTCGTCGCCGAGGCGGTGCGCCGCTTCGCGCTCGACAAGGCCGATTTTCTGGCGGTAATCGACGGCATGGCGATGGATGTCGATCGCGATATCCGCTGGCCCTCGATGGCCGAGCTCGAACTCTATTGCGACCGCGTCGCCTCGGCGGTCGGGCGGCTGTCGGTCAAGATCTTCGGGATGGAGGACGCGGTCGGCGTCGCGCTTGCGCACCATCTCGGGCTCGCGCTGCAATTCACCAACATCCTGCGCGACGTCGACGAAGACGCGGGTATCGGGCGCGTCTATCTGCCGCGCGAGGCGCTGCTAGCGGCCGGGGTCGAACTGCTCGATCCGATCACCGTGGTCGGCGATCCGCGCGTCGATGCGGCCGCGCGCGTGCTCGCGGCCAAGGCGCACACGCATTTCGCCGCGGCGCAAGCGATCCTCGACGCGCGTCCGCGTGGGCATCTCATCGCACCACGGCTGATGGCGGCGGTGTACGCGCCGATTCTGGTGCGGATGGAGGCGATCGGCTGGGCGCCGCCGCGCACCCGGATCAAGGTCAACAAGCCCGCGCTGATCTTCACCGTGCTGCGGCTGATGCTGTTCCGTTGAGCGCGCGGGTCCGGATCATCGGCGCGGGGATGGCGGGGCTCGGCGCCGCGGTCGATCTTGCGCGCGCCGGCACCGCCGCCGAGCTGATCGACGGCGCGGCGCAGGCCGGCGGGCGGTGCCGCTCGTATCACGATCCGCAGCTCGGCCGGACGATCGACAATGGGAATCATCTCGTCCTGTCGGGCAATCGCGCGGTGAACGCCTATCTCGGCGCGATCGGCGCGCTCGACCGGTTGAGCGGGCCACTGCACGCCGACTTCGCGTTCGTCGATCGCGCGACGGGCGCGCGCTGGTCGGTGCGCATCAATGACGGGCGGCTGCCGTGGTGGATTTTCCGAGATGGCCGCCGCGTGCCGGGCACGCGCGCGAGCGACTATCTGCGGTTCGGCGGGTTGCTCGGCGGTGGCGCGGGGCAGACCGTCGCCGATCGCGTCGCGCCGCGCGGCGCGGTGTGGGACAAATTGATCGAGCCGATCCTGCTCGCGGTGCTCAACACCGCGGCGGCAGACGGATCGGCGCGGCTGACCGCGGCGGTGATGCGCGAGTCGCTGGCGATGGGCGGACGCGCGAGCCGACCGCGGATCGCCGAGCCGACACTGGCGGCGGCGTTCGTCGACCCTGCGCTGACGTGGCTCGAGGGGCAGGGGACGCATCTGACGCTCGGGCGGCGGCTGCGCGCGCTGAAGTTTGCCGACGACCGCGTCGTCGCGCTCAATTTCGGCGCGGGCGAGGAGCCGCTGGCGCCCGGCGAGTCGGTGATCCTCGCGGTGCCGCCCTGGGTTGCCGAAGCGCTCGTGCCGGATCTGGTCGTCCCGACCGACTTCCGCGCGATCGTCAACGCGCATTTCGCTTACGTCCCGCCGCCCGGCGTCGCGCCGATGCTCGGCGTGCTCGGCGGGACGGCGGAATGGATCTTCGCCTTTCCCGATCGGCTGTCGGTAACGATCAGCGCGGCCGACGCGCTGGTCGAGCTCGACCGCGCCGAGCTCGCGGCGCGAATCTGGGCAGATATCGCGGTGATCCACAAACTGCCCGCGACGCTGCCGCCGTGGCAGATCGTCAAGGAAAAGCGCGCCACTTTCGCAGCGACGCCCGAGCAGGACGCCAAGCGCCCGCCCGCGCGCACGCGCTGGCGCAACCTGTTCCTGGCGGGCGACTGGACGCAGACCGGGCTCCCCGCCACGATCGAGGGCGCCTTGCGCTCGGGTGAGACCGCTGCCCGCTTGGCGCGTGGCGCTGCGGTCGGCTAAGGGCGGGGCATGACTATCGAGACGATCGACCGCGCGAGCCTGGTGAACGAGGCGGACGCCACCGCGACCCGTGCCGCGGCGGCTTTGGGCGCGCTGCAACGCGCCGACGGGCATTGGGTGTTCGAGCTCGAGGCCGATGCGACGATCCCGGCCGAATATGTGCTGCTCCGGCACTATCTGGGCGAGCCGCGCGACGTCGAGATCGAGCGCAAGATCGGCAAGTATCTGCGCCGCATCCAGTCGGCGAGCCATCACGGCTGGGGGCTGTTCCACGGCGGGTCGTTCGACGTGAGTGCGAGCGTGAAGGCCTATTTCGCGCTCAAGATGATCGGTGATCCGGTCGATGCGCCGCACATGGTGCAGGCACGCGCCGCCATCCACAAGGCGGGCGGGGCGGCCGCGGTCAATGTGTTCACGCGGATCCAGCTCGCTTTGTTCGACTGCGCCGATTGGCGGACGGTGCCGACGCTGCCGGTCGAGCTGATCCTGCTGCCGCGCTGGTTCCCGGTCCATCTCTCGAAGATGTCGTATTGGGCGCGGACGGTGATCGTGCCGTTGCTTGTGCTTGCCGCGAAGAAGCCCGTTGCGCGCAACGTTTCGGGCGTGCGCGTCGACGAACTCTACACGCACAAGCGCGCGCCGCTCGAAAGCCGGGCGGCGGGGACCAAGCGCGCCTGGACGGCGTTCTTCGGCGGGGTCGACGTCGTGCTCAAGGCGGTCGAGCCGCTCTGGCCCAAGCGCACGCGGCGGCGCGCGATCCGCGCGTGCCTCGACTTCGTCACCGAGCGGTTGAACGGCGAGGACGGATTGGGCGCGATCTATCCGGCGATGGCGAACAGCGTGATGATGCTCGATTGTCTGGGCTGCCCGGCGGATGATCCGATGCGGGCGATCGCGCGCGAATCGGTCGAGCGGCTGCTCGTGATCAAGGACGATGAGGCCTATTGCCAGCCGTGCGTCTCGCCGGTGTGGGATACCGCGCTTGCCGCGCATGCGATGCTCGAGGCGGGCGGCGACGACGCCGAGGCGCGCGCGATGGCGGGGCTGGCTTGGCTCAAGCCGCTGCAGGTGCTCGACGTGAAGGGCGACTGGGCCGATGAAAAATCCGACGTGCGCCCGGGCGGCTGGGCGTTCCAGTACAACAACGCGCATTATCCCGATCTCGACGACACTGCGGTCGTGGTGATGGCGATGGACCGCGCAAAGGATCGCGGTGGCTTGCCGTATGACGAGCCGATCGCGCGCGGTGTGGAATGGACCGTTGGCTTGCAGAGCAAGGACGGCGGCTGGGGCGCGTTCGATGCCGACAATAGCTATCATTACCTCAACAACATCCCGTTCGCCGATCACGGCGCGCTGCTCGATCCGCCGACGAGCGACGTCACCGCGCGTGTCGTGTCGATGCTCGCGCAGCTGGGCGAGACCGATTCGCCGCGGATGAAGGCGGCTTTGGCTTTCCTCGAGAAGGAGCAGATGGCCGAGGGGAGCTGGTTCGGGCGCTGGGGGGTGAATTACATCTACGGCACCTGGTCGGTGCTGTGCGCGCTCAATGCCGCGGGGCTCGATGCGAAGCATCCGATGGTGCGCAAGGGCGCCGACTGGCTGCTCCACATCCAGAACCTCGACGGCGGCTGGGGCGAGGATTGCGAGAGCTATGCGCTCGATTACAAGGGCTACACGCCTGCGGCGTCGACCGCATCGCAGACCGGCTGGGCGCTGCTTGCGCTGATGGCGGCGGGGAAGGTCGATCATCCCGCGGTCGAGCGTGGGGTGAAGCATCTGATCGCGACGCAGGCGGCCGACGGGCTGTGGGGGCAGGAGAAATATACCGGCGGCGGTTTTCCGCGTGTGTTTTACCTCCGGTATCACGGGTATCCGGCGTATTTCCCGTTATGGGCGGTGGCGCGGTATCGCAATCTGAAGCGCTCGAATGCGGGCCGGCCGGCGTTCGGGATGTGACGCTGCTCGTCGCCTGCGGGCTGCACCGCGAGGCGGCCATTATTGCGCGGCCGGGTGTTGTGGTGGTCGCTGGTGGCGGGGATGCGGCGCGGTTGGAGCGTGAGCTCGAGGCGGCTGTGGCTGGGGCGACCGCGATCCTGTCGTGCGGCGTCGCGGGCGCGCTCGATCCGGCATTGCGTGCCGGCGATGTCGTGGTGGGCACTCTCAACCACAGCCGTCACCCCGGACCTGTTCCGGGGTCCACCGTGCCGCAAGATTTATCGCCCGAGCACGCGCGGCACGGTGGACCCCGGGACGAGCCCGGGGTGACGGAGAAGGGGACTGGGCGCGCATTCATCGGATGGCTCGCGCATCATCTTCCCGAGGCGCACGCTGGCACAATCGTCGGTGCCGATACGATCATCGCTTCCGTCGCGGAGAAAGCCGCGCTCTATACGCAAACCGGCGCAATTGCCGTCGACATGGAATCGCACATTGCCGCGCGAGTCGCCGCGCGGCACGGACTGCCCTTCGCGATCCTGCGCACGATCTCCGACAGCGCCGACCACGCGCTCCCGCCGGCAGCGCTCGTCGGCATGAACCCCGATGGCAGCGTCGCGCTCGGCGCGATCCTCAAATCGCTGGCGAAAAACCCCGCACAGCTCCCCGCGCTCCTCCGCACCGGCCGCGATGCCGGTGCGGCGTTCCGCAGCTTAGGCCGCGCGCTGGGTGCGCTTGAAGCCGTCGGGATCGGCCGCCTTGATCTTCGCGAGTTCGGCCTCGACATGCGTTGAGTGGACGTCCTCGGCCTTGCGCGCATGGCTGAGGTCGATGTCGGGCGCCATCGGCCCCTCGGTGCGGATGCCCTTGCGGCCGACGGTGAACATCTTGAGCGGGTTGCGCACGGCGTCTGCCGCAGCGGTGCCCTCGAACCCGCAATGCACCATGCAGTTCGAGCACTTTTCATATTTGCCGACGCCGTACTGATCCCAGTCGGTGCCTTCCATCAGCTCGGCGAACGTGGGCACATAGCCCTCGCCGACGAGGTAGCATGGCTTCTGCCAGCCGAAGACGGTGCGCAGCGGCATCGACCACGGCGTGCACTCATAGGTCTGGTTGCCCGCGAGGAAATCGAGGAACAAGGGCGAGTTGGTGAAGCTCCACGCGCGCGCGCCATCGCCGCGCGAGAAGACGTCGCGGAAGAAGTTCTTGGTGCGCTCGCGCGTCAGGAAATGCTCCTGGTCGGCGGCGCGCTCGTACGAATAGCCCGGCGAGATGGTGATCTCGACGCCCAGCTCTTCCATGATGTCGAAGAAGCCGGCAAGCCGCTCGGCCGAGGCGCCTTCGAACACGGTGCAATTGACCTGGACGCGGAAACCCTTCGACTTGGCGAGCTTGATCGCGTCGATCGCGATCTCGTAGGTCCCGTCCTGGTCGACGGCGTGATCGTGCATGCCCTTGTCGCCATCGAGATGGATCGACCAGGTGAAGTAAGGCGACGGCTTGTAGTCGTCGATCTTCTTCTTGAGCAGCAGCGCGTTGGTGCAGAAGATCACGAACTTCTTCTTCGCAATATAGCCCTCGACAATGCGCGGCATGTCGCGATGGAGGAGCGGCTCGCCGCCCGCGATCGAGACGGCGGGCGCGCCGCAATCGTCAATCGCTTCCATGCACTGCTCATACGACAGGCGCTGGTTGAGGATCGCGTCGGGATAATCGATCTTGCCGCAGCCGGGGCAAGCGAGATTGCAGCGCAGCAGCGGCTCGAGCATCAGCACGAGCGGGTATTTGCCGCCCATGATCTGGTTCTTGAGCGTGTAGGCGCCGATGCGCATGAGCGGAGCGAGGGGAAGCGTCATGGCTGTTCCTATGCGCCGACGGCGGCGCGTTTGGTAGGGGCAGGGTCGCGCAGTTCGCGCGGCAGGCCGAATTCGAGCGATTCGACGACGCCCGAGAGTTGCGTCACCTCGACCGGGCCGAGCTTGCGCAGCGCCGCGATCACGCTTTCGACGAGTTCGTCGGGGGCAGACGCGCCTGCCGTCAGGCCGACGCGCTCGATGCCTTCGAACCATGCCGGGTCGATCGCGCTGCCATCGGCGACGAGATAGCTCGGAAGGCCTTCGTCCGCGCCGAGATCGCGCAGACGGCTCGAGTTCGAGCTGTTTTCGGAGCCCACGACGAGGATCAGATCGGCGACCTTGCAGAGGTCGCGCACTGCGCTCTGGCGGTTCTGCGTCGCGTAGCAGATCTCCGACACGTCGGGGCCGATCAGGTTGGTGAAGCGCTCGCCGAGCGAGGCGATGACGCTCTTGGTGTCGTCGACGCTGAGCGTGGTCTGCGTGATATACGCCATCGGCGTATCGGTCGGCAGGTCGAGCGCGGCGACATCGGCCTCGGTCGAGACGAGATGGACCGGCGCATCGACCTGGCCACGCGTGCCAACGACTTCGGCATGGCCTTCATGGCCGATCATCACCAGCGTGCGGCCGTCCTTGGCGTAGCGGCGGCCCTGCAGATGGACCTTGGTGACGAGCGGGCACGTCGCGTCGAACACCGGGAGCTTGCGCGTCTTGGCTTCGTCCTCGACCGAGCGCGCGACGCCGTGCGCCGAGAAGACCGTCATCGCGCCCTCGGGCACGTCGGACAATTCCTCGACGAACACCGCGCCCTTGGCGCGCAGCGTATCGACGACGTGGCGATTATGGACGATCTCGTGGCGGACATAGACGGGCGCGCCGTAGCGATCAATCGCCCGCTCGACGATTTCGATAGCCCGTACGACCCCAGCGCAAAAACCGCGTGGGTTGGCGAGAATGACCTGCAAACACCGTTCCTTCCGTCCGCTCGAATGCCGAACCGGGCACGAACGCCCTACAGCATTCGCGCTAATCCGTCATCTATGCCTCCCAGATAGCTATCTTAGCCGCGTTGCAACATGAGGGGAACGCAAAAAAGCCGTCGGCGCGGGGCGGTGCCGCGACGAGCGTCATGCAACCCGCCCGGCGCGAGCGCGTTCATCGCCGCTACAGCCGTTTGTGCTAGCGGCAGGACAGTGGTACCGGCGCTGCCCAGGCGGCCCCCCCGGAATATCCCAATAGGAGCTTTCGATGACGTTTTCTCTCAGAGTGATCGTGCCTGTCGTGGCGCTTGTCCTCGCTGCGCCACTCGCCGCCCAGGCCAATGACCCTGCGCGTGCGCCGGTCCAGACGCTCGACGACGGCCTGCTCGCGATCATGAAGAGCGGCAAGACGCTCGGCACCGCGGGCCGCGCGGCGCGGATCGGGCCGGTGGTCGACCAGACCTTCGACGTCGCGCTGATCACGCGGCTGTCGGTCGGTCCCGACTGGCTCAAGGTCGCGCCGGCCGATCAGACCGCGCTCGTCGCGGCGATGCGGCGGCTGACCGTCGCGCAATATGCGGCGAACTTCGACAGCTATGGCGGCGAGAGCTTCAAGATCGATCCCACCGTCGAGACGCGCGGAACCGACAAGGTGGTGCGCACGACGCTCGCCGCGCCGAAGGGCGATCCGGTCGCGATCGGCTATCGCCTGCGCCAGAGTGGCGGTTCGTGGCGGATCGTCGATGTCTATTACAAGAACGCGATCAGCCAGCTCGCAACGCGCCGCGCGGACTTCGCGACGATCTTCGCCAAGGGCGGGGCGAAGGCGCTGATCAGCCACCTGAACGACCTTTCGGCCAAGGGCGGACGCTGATCTTGCGGCTGCGGGGGACGAGCAGTGCGATAGCGATGGCGCTCGCGCTGTTCGTCGCACCCGTGGCGATGGCGCAGGACGTCGCGGCGCCGGTGGCCGTCACGTCGCGTGCGGCACCGCCGGCACCGGCCCCCGCTGCCGTGGGCGCGGCGCGGCCGCGGCATCACCGGACCAAGGGCGATCCGCTCGAGGGCTTCAACCGGACGATGTTCTCGATCCACCAGTTCCTCGACCGGATCGCGTTCCGGCCGCTGGCGATGCTGTACAAGACGGTGGTCCCCAAGCCGCTGCGCACCGGGATCCGGCACGTCTTCTCGAATGTCGGCGAGCCGTTGGTGTTCGCCAACGACATGCTGCAGCTGAAGCCCAAGCGCGCGATCAAGACCGTCGGGCGCTTCCTCGTCAATTCGACGATCGGGATCGGCGGCGTGCTCGACGTCGCCAAGACGCGCGAGTTCAACCTGCCGCATCACGACAACAGCTTCGGCACGACGCTTGGCCATTACGGCCTGGGGCCGGGGCCCTACATCTTCCTGCCGCTGGTCGGCCCGAGCGATTTCCGCGATTTCGGGGCGGGCATCGCGCAGGGGCAGACCTATGCCTTCACGATCGGCACGCCATTCGACCGCGCCGAATATCGCGTGTCGGAGGCTGTTCTGACCGGGCTCGATCTGCGCGTCGAATCGGATGGCGCGCTAAAGGCGCTGCTCGGCGGCGCGATCGATCCGTATGCGACGCTGCGATCGGCCTATCTGCAGGACCGCGCGGTGAGCATTGCCGAGAGCCATGGCGCAAAGGCTGCCGCGGCGAGCGCGCTCGACGATCCGTTGACCGATCCGGCGGCGGATCCGCTGATGGATCCGGCAGCAGGGGCTGCGCCGGCGAGCGCGATTCTGGCCGCGAAGCCCGACGATTTCCCTGCGGATCCGGCGGCGGCGCCAACGCCGCCGTCTGCGGAGAAAACGGCGGTCGATGATTTTCCGGCTGATCCCGCAGCGCCGGTCAACCCGACGCCGTCGGTTCCCCCTGCTCCGGCGACGACCGCCGTCCAGCGATAGCGCCGTCGCGCGTCGAGCGCGCCGCCAGCCGCACAACTTCCCCCTCCCGCGTGCGGGAGGGGTTAGGGGAGGGGCGTGCCTCAGGCGGAGCGCAGGGGATCCAGGTCGTTCCCTCCCCCAGCCCCTCCCGCAGGCGGGAGGGGAGCAAGAAGGTGCCCTCCCGCAGGCGGGAGGGGAGCAAGCGGGCTACGCCTTCTTCGCCCGCGGCGGGCCGAGCAACGCTGGCTCGAAGATCAGCGCGCAGACCAGCGTCCACGCGAGCGAGATCATCAGGATCTTGCCCATGCTCGCCGTCCCCGGATGGTGCGACAGCCACAGGCTGCCGAACGCGCTACCCGTCGCGAGCGCGCTGAACAGCACCGCGCGCGCGAGGCTCGATTGCAGCAGATCGGTCGCGCCATCGCGCCACGCCATCACGAAATAGATGTGGAACGCGACCCCCACGCCGAACAGCAACGGGAAGGCGATGATGTTGGCGTAGTTGATCGGCTGTCCGATCAGCACGCAACTCCCCAGCGTCAGGAAGCCCGACAGCACGACCGGTGCGAGCGTGAAGGCAACCTCCTTCGCATCGCGCAGCACGACGAACAGCAAGCCGCTGACAAGCACGAGCGCGAGGATGCCCGCCTCGACGAACGCCCATGCAACCGTCCCCGCGGCTTCGTGCGTCGCGACCGGCAGGCCGCTGGCGGTCGGCGCGACCGCGCGGACGGCCTTGGTGAAGCGGCGCAGCACGGCATTGTCGTTGCTATTGCCCTTGGGGAAGACCTGGACGAGCGCGCGGCCGTCCTTCGACACCCAATCGCTCGCGATTTCGGGTGGGAGCGTCGCACGCGTCACCGGCTCGGCCTGGAGCGTCGCGCGGATCTGGTCGAGCATCGTGCCGAGCGGCGTGACGAGCAGCGCGCTCGCGTTTGTCCGTTCAGCGGGCGCGGCGCGCGCCAGGCGATCGAACGCCGTCGCAAGCCGGCGCGCCTCGGCTGCGGCGGCACCGGGATGCGCGGTTGCGCTCGCGCGCAATTCGCCGGCGACCTTCATTAGCGCCGCCACCGAATCGGCATCGCTCGGCGGCGGCGTCACGTCGAACGGATTGACCGCCGCGTCGAGCAGCAGTGCGGCATCCTGTACGATCGCGAGCTTCGCGGGCTGATCCTCGGGTACGAACCCGTCGACCGACACCGCCTCGGCAACCTCGGGCAAGGTCCGCAGCTTCGCCGCGAGCGCCTTTGCCGCATCGGCATTGGGCGCGAGCACGTTGATCGTGTTGGGCGTGCGTAGCGGATCGCGCATCAGGTCGGTCAGCGCGACCATCGCCGGGCCGTCCTTGGCGCGCAGATGGAGCGGGTTGAAGTCGAACTGGACGAAGGGGAGCAAAGCGATGCTCCCCGCCATCGACGCGGCAAATGCCCACAGGACGGTCTTGCGATGCGTGTGCAGCCAGCGGTCGAGCGGCGCGGCCGCGCTGAAGCCGACTTCGCGGCGCGGCGCGCCGGGCTTGAGCAGCATCAGCATCGCGGGCAGCAGCGTGACGCTCGCCACCAGCGCGACGATCATCCCGAGCCCGGCGATGATGCCGAGCTCGGCGATGCCGATGTAATCGGTCGGCAGGAACGCGCCGAAGCCGAGGAACACCGCCCCCGCGGCAAGCGCGAGCGGCGCGCCGAGCGCGGTCGCGGCACGCTGGAGGGCTGCCCCGGTATCGGCGCCGTCGAGCCGCTCGGCGTTGAAGCGCACCGAGATCTGGATGCCGAAATCGACCCCGAGCCCGACGAACAACGGAATGAACGCGACCGAGATCAGATTGAGCGCGCCGACCGCGAGCAGCCCGAGCGCGGTCGTGACCACGAGCCCCGCGACGATCGTCACGACGATCCCTGCGACGATCTTCACCGAGCGCGTCGCGAACCACAAGGTCAGCAGCATCGCGGCGGCCATCACCAACCCGACGAAGCCGATATTCTCCTCGAGCGTCGCGAACTCCTCGTCGGCGAGCGGGACTTCGCCGGTCGTTCGCACGCTCACGCCGTGCGCCGGATCGAGCCCGAGTTTGCTGGCCTGCGCGACGATCGCAGCGACGGCGTCCTCGCCGGGCTGCAGCGCGCCGTAATCGAGTTTGGGCTGTGCGAGGATCAGGCGGCGGCGCGGCGGCGTAGCGCCCGAACCCGGCTCGGCGAACAGTTCCTGCCACGAAAAATAGGCGGGTTTCCCCGCCGCCGATGCGTCGAGCGCAGCGGCCATCGTCCGCATCGGCCGCGCGATCCGCGAGAGGGGTACGTCCCCGCGCTCGACTCCGGTCAGCATCGTCGAGAACGCAGCCGCGATCCCGCGCAGCGACGGATCGCTCGCGAGCGGCCCGAGCAGCGGCTGCGCGCCGATCAGCGCCTTGGTCGACGCCTGCACCTCGGCGGTCGAGCCGAACAATAGCCCTTCACGGTCGAAATAGGCGCCGCCATCGGGTCGCTGGACGCGACGGAAATGCGCCGTGTCCGCAGCGAGCGCGGCGGAGAGCTTGGCGGTCGCGGCTTCGGCGAGTTCGGGGGTCTTGCCGTCGACGATCACCAGCAGCACGTCGGACAGCTGCGGGAACGCGGTCTCGACCGCTTTCTCATTCTGTCGCCAGGCGATCTTGGGCGAGATCAGCGCCGCGGTGTCGGTGGTCATCGCGAAATGACCCGCGGCATAGACCGCCGCGCCCACGACGAGCGCGAGGCACAGGCCGAGCACTGCGAACGGACGCCGCACGCCGAGCGCGACGAATTGCTGGAGCAAGCGGGCGATCACTTGGCGGGCGCGTTCGGGCCGATGAAATAGCGCAGCTTCAGCCGGATCGTCTTTTCCTGCCCGTCATAGTCGAACACGGCTTCCTCCCATTTCGGCGCGGCGAGCTTGATCTTGGCATCGTTCAAGAAGCCGACGCCTTCCTTCGGCACGCCGAACACCGCGCGGTCGAGCTTGTTGTTGCCATTCTGGTCGTAATACACCTCTGCGGCATAGCGACCTGGCTTCAGGCCACTCACCGTCACGATGGTCTGGCCAAGCCGCGCGGGCGCTTCGCCCGAGATCGGGCAATCCTTGAGATACTGCGCTTGCGTGCAGAGATCGACATGGACGCGACCGGTGCGATCGCGGACGTTGTCGACCGCGATGTGGAGCTGTCCGCTCGACCCCTGGCCGGCGGTCAGCGCGAATACCGGCAGCGAAACGATCAGCAGCTTTGCTGCGCGCGGAAGCGAAGAGAAAGGTTGCATGGCGGCCCTTTAGACCAGATTGGGACCGGAATGAAACCGGCTGGTCGGGAGCGTTTGCGGGTGGTGCGCTGAACCCCGGCTTAAGCCGTTCCGCACTGCAACACGGCGACCGATACGACCGCGATTGGCGATTGCGCGGCGGTCGGGTTGCTCTACTCTTGTGCGCACCGCAGCAGCGCGTCGCAGGGGAATATACGTGAGCGAAGGGACATCGCAGGTGGCAACCGCCACCGACCGCTTTGCCGCCGCCCACGCCGCGCTCAAGGCCGATCCTGCGGTGCAGTTCACGCTCCAGCGCGCGCCGCCGCCGCCCCAGCCGCCCGAATGGTTGGTCCAGCTCGGCAAATGGCTCGGCAAGCTGTTCGAGCCCGTTGGGCGCGCGTTGCTGTGGATCGGTTCCCGCATGCCGCATTGGCCTTATGCGCGGATCCTGTTGTGGGGCGTGCTGGGGCTGGTCGCGATCGCGATTCTCTGGGCGGTGTATACCCGTGTGCGGCATGGCGAATGGCGCTGGCCGCGCTTCGTGCGGCGGCGTCCGACCGTGTCGCAGCCGATCGATGAAGCCTGGGCACCCGACGCAGCGCCGGTCCACGAGTGGCTGCGCGAGGCCGATCTGCTCGCGGCGGAGGGGCGCTACGCCGAGGCGGTGCACCATCTGTTGCGGCGGTCGATCGACGATATCGCGCGGCGGCGTCCGCAACTCGTCCGTCCGGCGCTGACCAGCCGTGAATTGAGCGCATCGAGCGCGATCCCGTTTTCGGCGCGCGACCTGTTCGCCGGGATCGCGCGGCTGGTCGAGCGCAGCCTGTTCGGCGGGCGCCCGGTCGATGCGTCGGACTGGACGCAGGCGCGCGCCGCCTATCGCGACTTCGCGCTACCGGGATCATGGCGCGGATGAGCGACGTCACGGTCAGCGGGGCAAGTGGAGCGAATGCGTTTAGCGTGCGGACCGTCGCAATCCTGCTCGCGGTCGGCATCTTCGCGTTCATCGCGATGCTCGTGCTCGGCGCCTATGCGCCCGATCTGCGTTCGGGCCGCGACGGGCGCGCGCACGCGCTGTCGAACGCGGCGGTCGGCTATAGCGGGATCGTGCGGCTCGCCGAGGCGACCGGACGCAATCCGCAGATCGTCCGCAATCCGCGGCAGCTGGATGGCGAGGATCTCGTCGTGCTGACTCCCGAGTCGGGCGCGACCGACATGACCAAGGCGCTTGCCGCGCGCGGCGCCAAGACGACGCTCGTCATCCTGCCGAAATGGCGCACGTCGGTCGATCCGACGCATTCCGGCTGGGCGCGCTTCGTCGATTTCCGGGATGTGGATGATGTCGAGCGCGTCCTCGCGCCGCAATACAAGCTCAAGGTCACGCGCTACGCGAGCGGCGGGCGCCCGCTGCGCGCGCTGTCGTGGATGCCGCGCAGCATCACGTTTGCCGCGCCGCGCCCGGTGCAGACGATCACCGGCCTCGACGTGCGCCCGATCCTGACCGACGCCGACGGGCATGTCGTGCTGGGCCAGATCAGTGGTGGGCCGCTCTATGTGCTCGCCGATCCCGATCTGTTGTCGAACATCGGCATGCGCGACCCAGCGCAGGCGCGTGCGGCGCTCGAGTTGCTCGACTGGCTGAATGCGACCGGCGCCAAGACGATCACCTTCGACGTCACGCTCAACGGCTTCGGCGCATCGCCGAGCCCGCTCAAGCTGCTGTTCGATCCGCCCTTCCTCGCGATGACGCTGACGCTGGCGGCGGCGGTGCTGCTCGCAGGCGTCCAGGCGACCGCGCGCTTCGGTCCTGCGCGGCGGCGCGCACGCGCGATCGCGTTCGGCAAGACTGCGCTGATCGACAATGCCGCAGCACTCGTCCGCAAGGCCGGGCGGCAGGGGCGGCTGGGCCCGCGCTATGTCGATCTGGTGCGCGAGCGCGCCGGCGGGGTGTTCGGCGTGCCCACACGGCTGCAGGGCGCGGCGGTCGACGGCTATCTCGATGCCTTGCGCGGGCGAGCGCGGTTCAGCGCGCTGGCGGCAGAGGCACAGGCGGCGCGCGATCCGCGCGCGATGCTCGCGGCGGCGCAAGCGCTGCATCATTGGTTATGGGAGAAGACGCGGTGACATTCGAAACGGTCGAAGACGTGGCGGCGCTCGGCGTGGCGATTCGCGACGAAATCGGCAAGGCGGTGGTCGGGCAGGAGCAGACCGTCGAGATCCTGCTCGTCGCGCTGTTCGCGGGCGGGCACGTGCTGCTCGAAGGCCCGCCGGGAACCGCCAAGACGCTGCTCGCGCGCAGCTTCGCAAGGGTGGTCGGGCTCGATTACGGGCGGATCCAATTCACGCCCGATCTGATGCCGGGCGACATCATCGGCGCGAACCTGTTCAACTTCCAGACGAGCAGCTTCACGCTGACGCGCGGGCCGATCTTCACGGATCTGCTGCTGGCCGACGAAATCAACCGCACCCCGCCCAAGACACAGGCGGCGCTGCTCGAGGCGATGCAGGAGCGCACCGTGACGATCGATGGGCAAAGCCTGTCGCTCGGCGAACGCTTCATGGTTGTCGCGACGCAGAACCCGATCGAGCAGCAGGGGGTGTATCCGCTGCCCGAGGCGCAGCTCGATCGCTTCCTGTTCAAGCAGACGGTCGATTATCCGAGCGCTGCCGAGGAGCGCCGGATCATCGCCGCGCACGGCAGCGCCGCGCACGCGATGGAGCCGGCGGAATGGGGCGTCGCGCAGGTGTCCGACGCGGGCGTGATCGGCGCGGCGGTCGCGGTGGTCGGGCAAGTGCGGCTCGCCGACGAGGTGATCGATTACATCACCGCGCTGATCCGGGGTACGCGCGACGTCGCCGATCTGGAAAGCGGTGCGTCGCCGCGTGCGGGCGCGATGCTGGCGGGTGCGGCGCGGGCGCGGGCAGCGCTCGACGGGCGCGATTTCGTGATCCCCGACGATGTGAAGGCGCTTGCGCCGGCGTTGCTGCGGCACCGGCTGATCCTGTCGCCGGCGGCCGAGATCGACGGGCGCGCGATCGAGGATGTCGTGAGCCACATCATCGAGACGATCGAAGCACCGCGGTGATGAGCCCCGCGCTCCCTATCCACCGCCACCCCCGCGTTCGCGGGGATGACGGGGGCGGGCGTGGTGCGCGTGCAGCGGGCAATCGCGCAATGATCTACCCCACGCGTACCGCAGTCCTGGCCGCAGCAGCTGGCGCGCCGGTGGCCTTGCTGATCGCGGTGGCGCTCCCCGGTCGCTGGTATGTCGGGCTCGCCTGGCCGATCGCGGTGCTGCTGCTCACCGCGTTCGATGCTTTCAGCGCGCACCGCATCGGGACCGCCAGCCTTTCGGCCCCGACGACTGCCCCGGTCGGTGCGACGGTCGACGCGACGATCCGCGTTGCGATCGCGGGCGGCCGGCCGCCGCGCAGTGCAGAGGTAGCGCTCGATGGCGGACCGTTGCTCGCGCTCGAGAATGACGGACGGCTGTGGCTCACGCTGCACGACGGGCGCGGCGAAGCGCTGCTCCCGCTCACCACGCTGCGGCGTGGCACCGCGCGAGTCGACCGCCTGTGGCTCCGGTGGCGCGGGGGCTTCGGGCTGGCGTGGCAGCAGCGGATCCTCCCCGCCGACGTGACGCTGCCGATCCTCCCCGACATCCGTGCGCTGCACGACCGCGGCGCGCAGATGTTCCAGCGCCACGCGCTGTCGGGCTTGCTCGCGCAAATCGATCGCGGCGACGGCACCGACTTCGATGCGCTGGTCGAGTTCCGCTCGGGAATGGACCGCCGGTCGATCGACTGGAAACAGTCGGCGCGCCAGACCAAGCTCCACGCCAAGGAATATCGCAGCGAGCGCAACAACCAGATCGTCTTCGCGATCGATTCCGGGCGGCAGATGTCCGAGCCTGTCGCCGGTCTGCCGCGCGTCGATCGCGCGGTGTCGGCGATGCTGCTGACTGCCTGGATCGCGTTGAAACTCGGCGACCGCGTCGCGCTCCACGCGTTCGATTCGCGGCCGCGGATCGCGAGCGGGCTGGTTTCGGGAATGCCCGCCTTCGCCAATCTCCAGCGGCTTGCGGCCGCGATCGATTATAGCGGCGAGGAGACCAACTACAGCTTCGCGCTGACCACGCTCGCCGCGCGGCTGACGCGGCGCTCGATGATCGTGCTGTTCACCGAATTCACCGATCTGACCTCGGCCGACTTTCTGGTCCGGGCGGCGGCCCGGTTGCTCAAGGGGCATTTGCTGCTCGTCGTCGTGCTGCGCGACGAAGAGGTCGAGCGCCTTGTCGACGCGGCGCCGACCAACGCCGACGACGTGACGCGCGCCGTCACCGCCGCTGCGCTGCTGCGCGATCGCAAGCTGGTGCTCACGCGGCTCCAGCATCTCGGCGTGCATGTGATCGAAAGCGCACACGACCGCGTCGGCGAGGAGCTGGTCGCGGGCTATGTCGCGCTGAAACGCAGGAATCTGCTCTGATGGCCACCGCTTTCCTCACCGCGCAACCCGCCACGGTCAACGCCAGCCGTTTCCGTGCGGCGCACGACGCCGACTGGCAGCGGCTCGAAGCGCTGGTGACGCGGATCGAGAAACGCTCGATCAAGGCGCTGAGCGACGACGATCTGCTCGCTTTGCCCGTGCTGTACCGCACAGCCCTGTCCTCCTTGTCGATCGCGCGCGAGACGTCGCTCGATCGCGCGCTGGTGACCTATCTCGAGCAGCTGTGCACGCGCGCCTATTTCCAGCTGTACGGCGTGCCGACCTCGGCCGTGCGGCAGTTGCGCGTCTTCTTCACGCAGACATGGCCCGCCGCGGTCCGCGCGCTGTGGCGCGAGACGCTCGTCTCGCTGCTGCTGACGGTGGCGGGCGCGGTCGTCGGCTATCTGCTGGTGCGCTCCGATCCCGGCTGGTTCTTCGGGCTGGTCGGGCAGGGGATGGCGGGCGGGCGCGATCCGTCGGCCTCGGTCGAGACGTTGCGGGGCACGCTGTACGGCAAGCATGACGACATGCTGACGATCTTCGCCGCCTATCTCTTCACGCACAACGCGCAGATCGCGATCTTCTCGTTCGCGCTGGGCTTTGCCTTCGCAGTGCCGACGGCGTTGCTGATCGCGTATAACGGGCTGATGCTCGGTGCGTTTTTAGCGGTGTTCGTGCCCAAGGGACTGGGCTTCGGCTTTGCCGGCTGGATCGCGATCCACGGCACGACCGAACTGTTCGCGATCATCCTGTCGGGTGCGGCGGGGTTCCGCATCGGTACCGCGATCGCCTTTCCCGGGCGCGCGACGCGCGGCGACGCGGCGGTGCAGGCGGGCAAGACGGGCGCGACCGTAATGGGGGGTGCGGTGGTGATGCTGCTCGTCGCCGGGCTGCTCGAAGGGATCGGGCGGCAGACGGTGACCAACGATCTCGCGCGCTATGCGATCGGCTCGGTGATGCTCGTCGGCTGGCTGCTCTATTTCTATCTGCCGAGGAGTCGCCGCGATGGCGTGGCTGCGGCGTAAGGCGCGCAAGGCGCCGCTGTCGCTGCGGCGCAGCTTCGTCACGCCCGAGGGCGTCGATCTGCGGATCGAGCTCGGCAGCGCGGGCGAGCGCGCGGGGGCGTTCGTGATCGACCTGCTGGCGATCCTCGTCGTGCTGATCGTCGCGACGATCGCGATCGCGTATCTCGCCTGGGCGAGTCATCAAGGCGCGTTTGCGGTGCTGTGGCTGCTCGGCTTCTTCGTGCTGCGCAACGGCTGGTTCGCGCTGTTCGAGCTGAGCGGGAGCGGGGCGACGCCGGGCAAGCGGCTGGTCGGCCTGCGAGTCGTCGCGCGCGACGGAGCGCGGCTGACCGGCGGCGCGGTGATCGCGCGCAACGCGATGCGCGAGATCGAGCTGTTCCTGCCGCTGAGCTTTCTCGGCAGCCAGGCGGTGCATGGCTGGGCCGACAGCGCGCTGACGCTGTTCGCTTTGGGCTGGAGCGGCATCTTCCTGTTCTTCCCGCTGTTCAACCGCGACCGGCTGCGCGTCGGCGATCTGCTTGCGGGGACGTGGGTGGTGCACACGGTGCGCGGGAAGCTCGGGTCGGATCTGGTGGTGCCGGTCGAGCGCGAGCGGCGCGTGTTCAGCGAGGCGGCGCTCGGGCTGTACGGCGTGTACGAGCTGCAGATGCTCGAGGAAGTGCTGCGCGGCGGGAGCGAGGAGGCGATCGTCACCGTCGCCGCGACGATCCGGCGCAAGGCGGGGCTGCCCGACGATCACGACGATCGCGGCTTCCTGACCGATTATTACGCGGCGCTGTGCGGGCGGCTGGAGCGCGGGCTGCTCGTCGGGCGGCGGCGGGCGGATAAGTTCGCGTGATCCGCCATGCTTCGTCACCCCGGACCTGTTCCGGGGGCCACCGGGATACGCGTGCTGCCGCGGACGCGCGCGCGGAACGGTGGGCCCCGGCACAAGGCCGGGGTGACGGTGGGGAGGCGTGTCTGTTGAACCCCGATCCAGGCGCAGCCCATGCCCCGTAACCGCTATTATTCCGGCCCGCCGAGCGACCATTTCGACGGCGTGCGCTTCTTCAACCCTGGCCAGCCGCCAAGCGATGCCGGGCTCGGCGCGGTGCTGCGCTGGAAGCTCGCGAACGGCGCAGCGCGCTGGCCGGCGTCGGTGCCGGTGGTCCCGGCCAAGCCCGTCGCGCGGCACGCGGGCTTGCGCGTCACGATGGTCGGCCACGCGTCGCTGCTGATCCAGGCGGCGGGGGTCAACATCCTGACCGACCCGGTGTGGTCGGAGCGCGCGAGCCCCTTCTCCTTCCTCGGCCCCAAGCGAGTCACCGCGCCGGGGATCGCGTTCGAAGATCTGCCGCCGATCCACATCGTGCTGCTCAGCCACTGCCATTACGACCATCTCGATCTCGCCACCCTGCGCCGGCTCCACGCCGCGCACGCGCCGCTGATGGCGATGCCGCTCGGCAACGACGCGATCGTCCGCGCGGCGATCCCCGAGGCGCGTTGCGTCGTCGGCGACTGGTGGGACAGCCTGGCACTGGCTGAGGGCTTCGCAACGACGCTGACCCCCGCGCGGCACTGGGCGAATCGCTGGCCGAACGACGTGCGGATGGCGCTGTGGGCCGGACACTATCTTCAGACGCCGGTGGGGACGGTGTGGTTCGTCGGCGACACGGGCTATGGCGACGGCGCGATCTTTCGCAGCGTCTGCGAGCGGCTCGGTGCGCCCGACGTCGCGTTGATCCCGATCGGTGCGTACGAACCACGCTGGTTCATGGCCGAGCAGCATGTCGATCCGGCGGAAGCCGTGCGAATTTTCGAGGATGTCGAAGCGGGGCAGGCGCTCGGCATCCATTGGGGGACGTTCCAGCTGACCGACGAAGCGCACGATGCGCCGCGGTTGGCGCTGGGCGCAGAGCTGTCGGCGGCGGGGATCGCGGCATCGCGCTTCGTCGCGGCGGAACCGGGCGGGGTGTACGACATGGATCGAGGGGCGAGCGGCGTGGCCGCCTGAGGCATGTCCGGTTGCTAAAGCGCTGCGCCGCTCCACGAGGGGAGCCGTACGACTTGCATTGAGGAGCATGCACAACGTTGCTCCTAGAGGGCGGGTCTTTTGCAGGCGCTTGCTCCGACGCTGCGATATCAGTGAGTTAGTGAGAGCGATCTCGCCTTCGAGAGACGCCCCGCAGGCCGTTACAGATCGAGGTTCAAGTAGGTGTTCGCGGGAGGTGAACCGTCCCGGGTTTCTCGGAGGCTTCTACTTGTGAGAAGGAGCTACCATGAGCAAGACGACGAACAAGTTTTCA
>NZ_JASJVC010000050.1:0-25850 GCF_035019905.1 Sphingomonas sp. 10B4
AGATGTGTATAAGAGACAGCCCCCAGCCCCTCCCTTCCAGGGAGGGGAGGCAGAAGAAGCCACCCGCGCATCGCGCAGCGGAGCGCGACCCTCGTCGGGCGGCATCGCCTTGAAGGGATGCGGTGCAGCTTCGCTCACGCGTCCCGCGCTGCGATGGCGCGCGTTCGCGTCGAGTTCCCCGCTCCGTGCCCAGCGCGCGCCAGGCCGCCAGCCGCCACCGCGCGGCACCGAGCACGCCACCGCCTGCTCGCGCGCGACGGCCTCGGCGAGGCCCTGCGGATCTACGCTGGCGCCCTCAAGCGGCGCGGCTGAGCGCTCGGCCTGCGCCAGCCGTTCGATCGACCAGTCGGGCAGGTAGAGCGAGGCGACCCGTTTCATCGCATGCCTCCATCATCCAATCGGCGGATTCGCCGCCGCGTTGGCGGACCAGCTCCACCTGCCAGCGCGCTCGCCCGACGCCCGCATCGCCGACCGGCAGCGGTGCGGAGGGCGCCGAGGCGATCCGCCAGCGCGTCATCGCCGCCGAGGGCACGGCGAGCGGATTGCCACCCTCCCGCGCATGGCGTTTCATCAACAAGGCGATCGTCTTCCCGCCCTCGGCCGCAAGCTGCAGCCGCCGCGTATTGGGCATCGCCGCGCGCTTGACCTCGCCGACCACCGCGCCGAGCCCGCGATGCCGCAGGCCCTCCTCCATCAGCGCGAGCAGCTCGGCATCGTCGCCCGCCTCGGCATAGATCAGCCGCCCCGGCGCGAGACCCGCCTGGTAGAGCCCCGGTGCGAACAGGTCGCGCCGTCGCACCACCCACAGCACCGGCCCCCAGGCACGCGCCGCGATCCCCGCCATGAACAGCGTCGCCGCCGCATCGTCCGACGGCGCAGGACTCGCCGCGGAAATCTCGTGGAGCGAATCGAGTCGCAGCCCGCCCGGCGCGAGCCGTTCGTCGATCGGCGCGATCCCGAAAGGCAGCACCGGGCGCCGACGCAGCCCGTCGCTTTCCACCTTCTTGAGGCTTTCGCGAAGCTCGGCGATGATGGCAGGACAGGACACGGGCACGACTCACTTGAAGCATCGTTCCTATTTTGTTCTTTTTGTCGCTGCAGAGTCAAGCTGCTCCGTCATCCCCGCGCGACGGGTCGTCGCATTCCGTGACAAACGCCCCCTCGCCAAGCGCGTTGAAATTTTATAACAAGGCTCGAAGAACGATTCCGCCTGTCGGTCACAAGCCAGGCACGCGTTGTGGAGAGTATATGGCGACCGACCGAGTCCCCGATCATTTGAAGCCCAATCTTGCGCCGTTGTCGCTGTACGTGCCCGAACCCAAGTTCCGGCCGGGCGATGCGGTCGATTTCACGCAGGTGCCGATCCCGCCCGCGGGCAAGGCGCGCCGCCCCGATCCGGCGGATGCGGCCGATACGTTCATCGATCTCGCGTTCGATCTGGTGCGCGTGCTCGACGACGAAGGCCAGGCGGTCGGCCCGTGGAATCCGCGCCTCTCGCCCGATACGCTGCGCGCGATGCTGCGCAGCATGGCGTTGGTCCGCGCGTTCGACGAGCGCATGTTTCGCGCGCAGCGCCAAGGCAAGACAAGCTTCTACATGAAGTGCACCGGCGAGGAGGCGGTCTCGGTCGCTGCCGCGCATGCGCTCGATTATGAAGACATGTGCTTCCCGTCGTACCGCCAGCAGGGCCTGCTGATCGCGCGCGGCTGGTCGATGGTCGACATGATGAACCAGATCTATTCGAACACCGCCGACCGGCTGCAGGGCAAGCAGCTGCCGATCATGTATTCGGTGAAGGAAGCGGGCTTCTTCTCGATCTCGGGCAACCTCACCACGCAATATCCGCAAGCCGTCGGCTGGGCGATGGCGAGCGCCGCCAAGGGCGACACGCGGATCGCGGCGACGTGGTGCGGCGACGGATCGACCGCCGAGGGCGATTTCCACTCGGCTTGCACCTTCGCCAGCGTCTATCGCGCGCCGGTGATCTTCAACGTGGTCAACAATCAGTGGGCGATCTCGAGCTTCTCGGGCTTTGCCGGCGCCGAATCGACGACCTTCGCGGCGCGCGCGGTCGGCTATGGCATCGCCGGCCTGCGCGTCGACGGCAACGATGCGCTCGCGGTCTATGCCGCGACCTTGTGGGCGGCCGAGCGCGCGCGGACCAACCAGGGGCCGACGCTGATCGAGCATTTCACCTATCGCGCCGAAGGGCATTCGACCTCAGACGATCCCGGGCAATATCGCTCGGCTGGCGAGCCGACCGCGTGGCCGCTCGGCGATCCGATCAAGCGCCTCAAGGACCATCTCATCGCGCTCGGCGAATGGGACGACGAGCGGCATGCGGCGCAGGACAAGGAATTGGCCGAGCAGGTCAAGGCCGCGCAGAAGCAGGCCGAGACCAACGGCGTGCTCGGCCACGGCCTGCACCAGCCGCTCGATACGCTGTTCGACGGCGTGTTCGAGGAAATGCCGTGGCATTTGCGCGAACAACAGGCGCAGATGATCGCCGAGGAAACCGCAAGCGGCCGGCCATGGGCGCACAAGTGATGGGTAGCGTTCAACCCTGCGGCGTCACCCTCGCGAACGCGAGGGTCCCGCTTCTTTTTCTGGCGACGGGGCCAGGCAGCGGGATCCCCGCTTTCGCGAGGATGACGGAGTATGCATCGTGAGCGATTCTGAAACAGCGGTCGAAACCGAAATCGAAACCCCGACTTCGACCCGCATGAACATGATCCAGGCGATCAACTCCGCCATGGACGTGATGATGGGCCGCGACCCCGACGTAATCGTGATGGGCGAGGACGTCGGCTATTTCGGCGGCGTGTTCCGCGCGACCGCCGGCTTGCAGTCCAAATACGGCAAGACCCGCGTGTTCGACACGCCGATCAGCGAATGCGGCATCATCGGCGTCGCGGTCGGGATGGGGGCGTACGGCCTGCGCCCGGTCCCCGAGATCCAGTTCGCCGATTACATCTACCCCGCGCTCGACCAGTTGGTCAGCGAGGCGGCGCGGCTGCGTTATCGTTCGGCGGGCGAATTCACCGCGCCGATCACGGTGCGCTCGCCGTTCGGCGGCGGCATCTTCGGCGGTCAGACGCACAGCCAGAGCCCGGAAGGGATCTTCACGCACATTTCGGGCGTCAAGACCGTGATCCCCTCGACCCCGTACGACGCCAAGGGCCTGCTGATCGCCGCGATCGAGGACAATGATCCGACGATCTTCTTCGAGCCCAAGCGCATCTATAACGGCCCGTTCGACGGCCATTGGGACAAGCCGACGCAGAACTGGTCGCAGCATCCCGCGGGCGAAGTGCCGACCGGATACTATAAGATCGAGCTCGGCAAGGCGAAGGTCGTTCGCCCCGGCGAAGCGCTGACCGTGCTCGTCTACGGCACGATGGTGCATGTCGCGCTCGCGTTGATGGAAGAGGCGGGCGTCGATGCCGAGGTGATCGACCTGCGCACGCTCGTCCCGCTCGACATCGAAACGATCGAGGCGTCGGTCAAGAAGACCGGACGCTGCATGATCGTGCATGAGGCGACGCGCACTTCGGGCTTCGGCGCCGAATTGTCGGCGCTGGTGCAGGAGCGCTGCTTCTACCATCTCGAAGCCCCGATCGAACGCGTGACGGGTTTCGACACGCCGTATCCGCACAGCCTCGAATGGGCATATTTCCCGGGCCCCGTCCGCATCGGCGAGGCGCTCAAGAAGATCATGAAGGACGCATAATGGCGCGTTTTACGTTCAAGCTGCCCGACATTGGCGAGGGCATTTCCGAGGCCGAGATCGTGGCATGGCACGTCGCGGTCGGCGACCGGATCGAAGAGGACCAGCAGGTCGCCGATATGATGACCGACAAGGCGACGGTCGAGATGGAATCGCCGGTGTCGGGCGTGGTGGTCGAGCTTGCGGGCGAGGTCGGCGACCAAGTGTCGATCGGCGCTGCGCTGGTGGTGATCGAGACGGACGCCGCGGACGTTGGTGCTGAGGAAGCGCCCGCGTTGCGCGATGACGCGCCGGCCGAGCTGAAGGCGGCGCCTGCGTCGGTCGAGCAGGTCGAGGTCGCGCAGCAATATGAAGCCGAGAACCCAGGCGTCGAGGAAGCGCAACCTGCTCCCCGCCCGCTTGCGGGAGGGGCCGGGGGAGGGCAGGACGCCCCCGCCAGCGCTCCGCCCGTGGCTGCGTCCCCGCCCGCAAGCGGGAGGGGAGCAGAAAAGGCGCTTGCCTCCCCCGCGGTCCGCGCGCGCGCGGCCGATCTCGGCATCGACCTTACCCAGGTAAAGACCGAGTCCGACCGCGTCCGCCACAGCGATCTCGACGCCTTCCTCCGCTACGGCCAGGGCCAGGGCTATCACAGCCCCCACGCCAGCAACGCGCGCCCGGACGAACCGATCAAGGTCATCGGCATGCGTCGCCGTATCGCCGAGAACATGGCGGCGTCGAAGCGCGCGATCCCGCATTTCACCTATGTCGACGAAATCGACGTCACTGCGCTCGAGGCGATGCGCGCCGATCTCAACGGCGCGCGCGGCAACCGCCCCAAGCTGACGATGCTGCCGTTGATGATCGCCGCGATCTGCAAAACGATCCCCGCCTTCCCGATGATCAACGCGCGCTATGACGACGAAGCCGGCGTGGTGACGCGTCACGGTGCCGTGCATCTCGGCATGGCGACGCAGACCGATGCGGGCCTTACCGTCCCCGTCATCCGCGACGCGCAGGACCGCAACGTGTGGCAGCTCGCCAGCGAAATCCTCCGCCTCGCTGAAGCCGCGCGCGCCAACAAGCTCACGCCGCAGGAAATGGGCGGCGGCACGCTGACCGTGACCTCGCTCGGCCCGCTCGGCGGAATCGCGACGACGCCAGTGATCAACCGTCCCGAAGTCGCGATCATCGGGCCGAACAAGATCGTCGAGCGGCCGGTGTTTGTCGGCGACGAGATCGTCCGCGCCAAGCTGATGAACCTGTCGATCAGTTGCGATCACCGCGTCGTCGATGGCTGGGATGCGGCAAGCTTCGTCCAGGCGCTCAAGCGCTATCTCGAAACGCCCGTCTTGCTCTTCGCCGACTAACCGCGCAGCGCCGATCGTCTCCGGAGCAGCGCCTTCGGAGCGAGCCGGTTCGCGAAGGCGCCGTCTCGGCTCGGCAAGAGCGCCTCGCCACCTTGCGGAAGCGGCGCGGCGTCGCCGTGCAAATTGACCGCGACCGTCGCCGGCCCAAACTGTTTGGCGTGGTCGCGCACCTCGGCGAAGCATTCGGGCAAGGTCGCATGGCGCAATCCGTGCGCGGAAACGCCGGCGTCGCCGTCAAGGCGACGCCAAGTCCATTCGGAAGTGGTCAAAGACATTTCCGATGGAACCAGGAGAACCTCATAGCGAGCACCGGTCGACATGTCTGTAGAACGGGTCACACCTGCCCCTGTTCCGCACTCGATGAGTTCGCTAACATAGATTAAACAGATAGGGGCAAAACAAAAACTGTAACATTGTTTAGCCTGACACCCGGTTTTGCTGCTTTGCTCTTGTTAAGGAGGCAAAAACTAGCCTTGTTCGGAGTGCCCCTAGCGTGGCTAAACGATTTCGAACAGCCCCGCTGCGCCCATTCCACCCGCGGTGCACATCGACACCACGACCCAGCGCACGCCGCGCTTGCGACCCTCGATCAGCGCGTGCCCGACGAGCCGGCTGCCGGTCATGCCGAACGGGTGTCCGATCGCGATTGCGCCGCCATTGACGTTGTAGCGCTCGGGATCGATGCCGAGCGCGTCGCGGCAATAGAGGCATTGCGAAGCGAACGCCTCGTTCAGTTCCCACAGCCCGATATCGGCGACCGAGAGGCCAGCGCGCGCAAGCAGCTTGGGGATCGCGAAGACCGGGCCGATCCCCATTTCGTCGGGCCCACACCCCGCCGCCTGGAAGCCGCGATACACGCCGAGCACCGCGCGCCCCTCGGCCTTCGCGGTGGCGTGGTCCATCACGATCTGCGCCGAGGCGCCGTCGGACAATTGGCTGGCATTGCCTGCGGTGACGTTCGCACCGGGCCCGGAGAAATCGCCGCCCGGCCAGACGGTCTTGAGCCCCGCCAGCGCTTCGGCCGTCGTCCCTGCGCGAATGCCTTCGTCCTGCGCGAGCGTCACCGTCTCGCTGCCGGTGCGGGTCCCTGCCTTGTCGAACAGCGCTTTCTCGACCGTGATCGGCGCGATCTCCTCGGCGAACGCGCCGCTCTCGAGCCCGCGCGCGGCGCGCTGCTGGCTCATCGCGGCATAGGCGTCCTGCGCCGCGCGGCTGATATTGTAGCGCTCAGCCACGATCTCGGCGGTTTCGATCATCGGGATATAGGCGGCGGGCTCCCGTGCGATCACCGACTGGTTGACGTAGCGCGGCGCGTCCTTGGTCACCGTCAGGCTGATCGATTCCATTCCGCCGGCCAGCGCGACGTCGATCTCGTCGCACATGATCGAGCGCGCGGCGAGCGCGATCGCGGTGAGCCCCGATCCGCATTTGCGGTCGAGCGTGAAGGCCGGCACCGTTTCGGGCAAGCCGGCGGCGAAGGTCGCCATCCGGCCGGCATTGCCGCCCTGGCTGCCCCATTGATTGCCGACGCCCCAGAAGATCTCGTCGATCCGCGTGGGATCGATCCCGGCGCGCGCGACTGCGGCGTTCATCACATGCGCGGCCAGCACCGGCGCCTCGGTCGCGTTGAACGCGCCGCGATACGCCTTGCCGATCGGGGTACGGGCAGTGGAGACGATCGCAGCTTTACGCATGACAGAACCTTTCGAGGATCGGGTATGGCATCCAGCCTAGGATCCCGCGCCGCTCGGAGCAAGCGCGGGATGCCGCTTGCGGAACCCCAGCGCCGCGCGCATGTTGAGGGACAATGCGCGCTTTTGCCGACCTTCTCGACCGGCTGATCTACACTCGCTCGCGCAACGCGAAGCTCAAGCTGATCACCGATTATCTGCGCGTCACGCCCGATCCCGATCGCGGCTGGGCGATGGCGGCGTTGACGGGCGAGCTCGACTTGCCCGGCGTCAAGTCCGCGGTGATCCGCACGCTGATCGAGCAGCGCGTCGATCCGGTGCTGTTCCGGATGAGCCGCGACTATGTCGGCGATACCGCCGAAACCGTCGCCTTGCTGTGGCCGACCCCGCCGATTGCGCCCGACCCCGAACCCCTGTCGATCGCCCAAGCCGTCGATCGCCTGTCGTCCCTGTCGCGCTCCGATGCGCCCGCCGCGCTCGCCGCGATGCTCGACCGGCTCGATTCGGACGAACGCTTTGCGCTGCTCAAAATGGCGACGGGGGCGTTGCGCATCGGCGTCTCGTCGCGGCTCGCCAAGACGGCGCTCGCCAACGGCTTCGATCTCGATGTCGAGGCGGTCGAGGAAGTGTGGCACGGCATCGCGCCGCCCTACACCGCGTTGTTCGACTGGGCCGAGCGGCGCGGGCCGCAGCCGACCGCAGCCGATGTGCCGGTGTTCCGCCCGTTCATGCTCGCGCACCCGCTCGAAGATTTGCGCGTCGACCTCAAGGACTATGCGGCCGAATGGAAGTGGGACGGCATCCGCGTCCAGATCGTCCATGTCGCCGGCACGACGCGGCTCTACAGCCGCACCGGCGACGATGTGACCGCAAGCTTCCCCGAAGTCGCGCGCGACTTCACCACGCCGGGCGTGCTCGATGGCGAGCTGATGGTGAAAGGCGACGCGCAAGGCTCGGCGACCGAAGAGGGCGGGGCGGCGAGCTTCAACGCGTTGCAGCAGCGGCTCGGGCGCAAGGTCGTGTCGGCGAAGATGCTCGCCGAATCGCCGGCGTTCGTCCGGCTCTATGACATTCTCTATGATGGCGACGAGGATCTCCGCCCGTTGCCGTGGGACCAGCGCCGCGTCCGGCTCGAGGCCTTTGTGTCGCGGCTTGACCCCGAGCGGTTCGATCTCAGCACCGTCATCGCGGCGGAGGATTTCACCGCGCTCGAGGGCATTCGCGCCGGCGCGCGCGATGCCGCGATCGAAGGTGTGATGCTCAAGCGGCGCGATTCGCCCTATGTCGGCGGGCGCAAGACCGGGTTGTGGTACAAATGGAAGCGCGATCCGCTCACCGCCGATTGCGTGATGATGTACGCCCAGCGCGGCTCGGGACGCCGCTCGTCCTTCTACAGCGATTATACCTTCGGTTGCTGGACCGAGGACGGCACCTTGCTCCCCGTCGGCAAGGCCTATTCGGGGATCACCGACGAGGAATTGAAGCGGCTCGACCAGTTCGTGCGCAACCATACGACCGGGCGTTTCGGCCCGGTGCGCGAGGTCGAGAAGACGCTCGTGCTCGAAATCGCGTTCGATTCGATCCATCAATCGAAGCGCCACAAATCGGGCGTGGCGATGCGCTTCCCGCGCATCGCGCGGATCCGCACCGACAAGCCCGCCGCCGAGGCCGACACCGTTGCGGCGCTCGAGCGGCTGATCACGTGACCCCTCGACACCGCCCCCGCAGCGATTAGGCTGCGCGCAAAAACCCAGGGGTGAAATGATGCGCAAAGTCCTGATCGCCATGGCCACAGTGCTGGCCTCGACCGCTGCCACGCCGCTGCTTGCCGAAACCTTCGCGATCCAGGCCGGCCATCTGATCGTCGACGCCGCCAAGCCCGAGCGTGGCGCCTCGACCGTGATCGTCACCGACGGTCGGATCGTGCGGATCGACGACGGCGCCACCGCGCCCGCGGGCGCGACGGTGGTCGATCTGCGCGACCGGACGGTGCTGCCCGGGCTGATCGACGTCCATGTCCACCTCACCAGCAATGCCGGCGAGCCGTGGTACAAGGGCCTGACGCCGGGGTATTCCGAACCCTATGCCGCGACGATCGGCCTCAAGAACGCGCTGATCACCGCGCGCGCGGGCTTCACCACGGTGCGCGATCTCGGCGGGCTGCCCGCCGCGAGCATCGCGATGCGCGACGCGGTCAAGGACGGGAGCTTTCCGGGCCCGCGCATCCTCGTCTCGGGACCCGCGCTGTCGATCATCGGCGGGCATGGCGACGGCACCGTCGGGCTCAACCCCGATCTGCGCCATGCGATCGACGCGAGCGGCGAACAATTTTGGGTGTGCACCGGGCCGCTCGAATGCGCCAAGGCGGTGCGGCGCGTCGCGGCGTACGGCGTCGACGTGATCAAGTTCCATGCGACCGGCGGCGTGCTCGACGATGGCAAGATCGGCCTCGAACAGCATTTCACCGACGAGGAGATGAAGGCGATCTGCGACACCGCGCACCAGCTTGGCCTCAAGGCCGCGGCGCATGCGCATGGCCCCAAGGGAATCGCCGCGGCGGTGCGCGCCGGGGTCGATTCGATCGAGCATGGCACCTTCGTCGATGATGCCGGCGTCGCGCTGATGAAAGCGCACGGCACGTACTATTCGGCGACGCTGATGGCCTTTTCGGGGCTCCAGCAGTATCTCGGCAAGGGCGTCTTCACCGCCAACGCCGAGACGAAGGGGCGCGCCACGCTCGCGGTGTGGGGCAGGGGGCTCAACCGCGCGTACAAGGCCGGCGTGCCGATCGCGCTCGGCACCGATGCCGCGGTCTATCCGCACGGGCGCAATGGCGAGGAACTCGGGCTGATGGTGACGAAGGGCGGGATGACCCCGCGCGACGCGCTGATCGCGGCGACCAAGGGTGGCGCCGATCTGCTCGGGCTGGCGGGCGAGACGGGGACGCTCGACGTCGGCAAGTCGGCCGATCTGATCGCGGTGGCGGGCGATCCGCTGGTCGACCCTGCCGCGGTGCTCAAGATCGGCTATGTCATGGTCGAAGGGCGGCCGATCCCGCTCAAATGACCTCTGGCTCCGGACCCGTTTCGATGACCGACCTGCGCACGCTCTATCCCGAGATCGAACCCTATGCGACGGGCACGCTCGACGTCGGCGACGGCCACACGATCGCCTACGAGCGCTGCGGCACGCCCGGCGCGACGCCCGCGGTGTTCCTCCACGGCGGCCCCGGCGGTGGCATTTCGCCGAGCCACCGTCGGCTGTTCGACCCCGCGCGCTACGACGTCCTGCTGTTCGACCAGCGCGGTTGCGGGCGTTCGACCCCGCATGCCGCGCTCGAGGCGAACACGACCTGGCATCTCGTCGACGATATCGAACGGCTGCGCGCGCTGGTCGGGGTCGAGCGCTGGCTGGTGTTCGGGGGATCGTGGGGTTCGACGCTTGCCCTCGCTTATGCCGAGACGCATCCGACGCGCGTTAGCGCGCTGATCCTGCGCGGCATCTACACCGCGACGCCGGCCGAGCTCGCCTGGTATTATCAGTTCGGCGTGTCGGAGATGTTCCCCGACAAATGGGCAGGCTTCGTCGCGCCGATCCCGGAGGCCGAGCGCGGCACTATGATCGAGGCGTATCGCCGCCTGCTGACGGGCGACGACGAGGCGGCCAAGCTCGAAGCCGCCAAGGCGTGGACCATCTGGGAAGGCGAGACGATCACGCTGCTGCCCGACCCGGCGATGAGCGCGGCATTCCAGGACGGGCATTTCGCGCTCGCCTTCGCGCGGATCGAGAACCATTTCTTCGCGCACAATGCCTGGCTCGAGAACGGCCAGTTGCTGCGCGATGCCGGGCGGCTCACCGGGATCCCGGGGACGATTGTCCATGGCCGCTACGACATGCCGTGCCCGGCGCGCTACGCCTATGCGCTCCACCAGGCCTGGCCCGAGGCCGAGTTCCACCTGATCGAAGGCGCAGGCCACGCCTATAGCGAGCCCGGCATCCTCGACCAGCTGATCCGCGCCACCGATCGCTTCGCGGGGGGCTGAACGCAATCCCATTTCGTCACCCCGGGCTTGTCCCGGGGTCCACCGCGCCGCGCGTGCTGTGCCGTGAGACTGTGCATCCCGGTGGACCCCGGCACGAGGCCGGGGTGACGGTCAGATTGCTTTAGCGGACCCAGCTCGCCAGCCAGTCCGACAGCGCCTGCGGGCTGAGCGTGCGCGCATCGGCGAGCGCGGCGGTGCGGCCGGGGTTTTTCAGCGTGTCGGTCTTGGGATCGACGATCAGCACGCTCGGCACGCCGCCGCCGAAATGGTCCTTGAGACCGTACTTCGCCGCCACGTCGAGGTTCTTGTCGAACCGGCCGACATCGACCGTGACGATCTCGTACTTCTTCGCCAGGAATTCGCGCAGGCCCGGCAATTCCATCGTCCCCGCTAGCAGGCGGCAGTCGAGGCACCAGTTTCCGCCAAGGTCTATCAGCAGCAGCTTGTGTTGCGCCTTGGCGCGGGCGCGCGCCGCGGCGACGTCCGCCTTGGCGTTCGCGGTCTCGTCATACGGCAGCGGCAGCGGGGTCTTGAGCTGCGCGAAGCTCGCCGCGGCGACCTTGGGGCCGGGAGCCGCGAGCGTGGGCGCGGCGAAGGTGAGGGCGATCGCGGCAAGGGCTAGGCGCATCTATCGTCTTTCTGTGCTTCTCCGGCGAAGGCCGGGGCCCAGGCGTGGGCGGGGCTTTGATTGGTCACACCCAGCGAACGCCTGTTAGCGCGACTGGGCCCCGGCCTTCGCCGGGGAGCTGACGAAAATACCGCACACGCCCCGCGCCGCACGCAAAGAAAAACCCGGCAGGCCTAAAGGCCCGCCGGGTCTATCTCGTTTGCGTCAGACGAAAGCGATTAAGCGATCGACGTCAGGTTCACAGCCGCCATCTTGCCGCGACGATCGACTTCGAGCTCGAACTCGAGCCGGTCGCCCTCGTTGAGCGAGGTCATGCCGCCACGCTCGACTGCCGAGATGTGGACGAACGCGTCGGGCTGGCCATCATCGCGCTGAATGAAGCCGAAGCCCTTCATCGCGTTGAAGAACTTGACCGTGCCGGTTGCCTTCTCGCCGGTCAGCTGACGCTGCGGCGCACCACCAGGAGCGGCGCCACGCGGGCCACCGGGAGCTGCGTCACGCTCGCGCGGCGGGCCGCGGTCGGTGACGGCCATTGGCTCGCCGTCGATCTTGAGGTCGGTCGCCGAGATGCGGCCGCCGCGGTCGACGAGGGTGAAGCCAAGCGGCTGGCCCTCTGCAAGACCAGTCAGGCCGGCCTGCTCGACAGCCGAGATGTGCACGAACACGTCCTCGCCGCCGTCATCACGAACGACGAAGCCGAAGCCCTTCTGTCCGTTGAAGAATTTTACGACGCCAGTGCCTTCACCGACAACCTGCGGGGGCATGCCACGGCCACCGCCGCCTGCGCCACCACCGCCGAAGCCGCCGCCACCGCCGCTGCGGAAACCGCCGCCGCCGCCGCCGCCGCCGAAGCGATCGCCGCCGCCACCGCCGAAGCGATCGCCGCCGCCACCGAAGCGATCACCGCCGCCGCCGCCGAAACGATCGCCACCGCCGCCGCCGAAGCCGCCGTCGAAGCCGCCGCTATCGCCGAAACCGTCGCGCTTGTCGCGCCCGCGCCCGCCACGATCGCCGCGGCGTCCTTTATCGAAACTCATGCCCTGTTCGTCTTCCCGGTTCGTCCGACATCGATATCGCAACCGTTGCGTCGGACGAAAGACGCAGGGTTTTGGCACCAAACCAATCGTGCCACCGAATCGTGTAACGCAAATTGCCAGACCCTGCGAATGAATTCGTCGAAAATACGGCACGAATCACACGCTTCTTGCGCAGATGTGGCAAGCACGGCACAGACTCGGGCATGTCGATCCCCGCCTTGCTCGCCGATCCCGCCGCCTGGGCCGCTCTGGCGACGCTGATCGTCATGGAGATTGTGCTCGGGATCGATAACCTGGTTTTCATTTCGCTGCTGTCGAACAAGCTCCCGCTCGAGCAGCGCGAAAAGGTCCGCCGAGTCGGCATTGGCCTGGCGCTGGTCCTGCGACTCGGTCTGCTGTCGATCATCGCGTGGATCGCCGGGCTGGTGCGGCCGGTCTTCGATCTTGGGCTGACGGGGATGCTCGATGCGCACGGCGCGCCATCGTTCGAAACCGCGTTCTCGGTCCGCGACCTGATCCTCATCGCGGGCGGCGTGTTCCTGCTGTGGAAGGCGACCACCGAGATCCATCATACGATCGACCACGACGAAGCGAGCGAGGAGACGCCCGGCAATGCCGGCGCGGCGCTGTCGTTCGGCATGGCGATCGTCCAGATCCTGCTGCTCGACATGGTGTTCTCGATCGATTCGATCCTCACCGCGATCGGCATGACCGATGATCTGCCGGTGATGATCGTCGCGGTGGTGGTCGCGGTCGGCGTGATGCTGTTGGCAGCGACGCCGCTCGCCAATTTCATCGCCGCCAATCCGAGCGTGGTCATGCTCGCGCTCGGCTTCCTGCTGATGATCGGCGCGGTGTTGATCGCCGACGGTTTCGGCGTGCATGTGCCCAAGGGCTATATCTATGCGGCGATGGCGTTCTCGGGTGTGGTCGAGGCGCTCAACATCGCGGCGCGGCGCGCGCGAGGACGCACGCCGTCGCATTGAGGGTGAGCGCAAGCCCACCCATTGAGCAGCGGCCCATTCGCCGCTAGGGCCGGGCGATGACTGTACATCTTTACGAAGAAGACATCCCCGCCGAATTGTTCGCGCCCGGCGCCGACATCGCGGTCGACACCGAGACGATGGGGCTGATCACGCCGCGCGACCGGCTGTGCCTGGTACAGCTGTCCGACGGTGGCCCCGACGAGCATCTCGTCCGCTTCTCGCCCCATAGCGATTACGCTGCACCCAATCTGCGCGCGTTGCTCGCCGACCCGGCGCGCGTGAAGCTGTTCCACTTCGGGCGGTTCGATCTCGCGGCGATCAGCCATTATCTCGAAGTGACCGCAGCGCCGGTCTATTGCACCAAGATCGCGTCGCGGCTGGTGCGCACCTATACCGATCGCCACGGGCTCAAGGAGCTGGTGCGCGAATTGCTCGGCCAGGATATCTCCAAGGCGCAGCAATCGTCCGACTGGGGCGGCCCGGTGCTGAGCGAGGCACAAAAGGATTATGCCGCGTCCGACGTGCGCTATCTTCACGCGATGCGCGAGGAGCTCGACCGCCGGCTCGTCCGCGAAGGCCGGATGGAACTCGCGCAGGCGTGCTTCCAGTTCCTGCCGTGGCGCGCCGAGCTCGACATTGCCGGCTGGCCGGAAGTCGATATCTTTGCGCACATGTGATGCCAGCCGCGGCGGGGAGCAGCCCCATGTCTGACGCGCGGTCTGACGCGCGCGCGATTCGCGATTCGCGCAAGGTATGGGCGGCGCCGGGCAGCAGCCACGACCGCGTGATCGGCACGCTGCGCATCGTGCTGCCGATCCTGATCGGCGTGCTCGCCGCGTTCGTCGTCGTGCTCCCGCTCTATTCGGGCGGCGATGTCAGCTTCCTGCTCGACAAGAAAAAGGTCGAGGTCGCCAAGGAGCGGCTACGCGTCCAGTCGGCGAGCTACAAGGGCGAGGACGACAAGGGCCAGGCCTTCGCGCTGACCGCGGGGTCGGCGGTGCAGAAGAGTTCGGCCGAACCGATCGTCAAGCTCGAGAAGCTTACCGCGGAAATCGGGCTCAAGGACGGTCCCGCCAACATCGTCGGCGAGCATGGCCATTACGACATGGACAAGCAGCAAGTGACGATCGACGGCCCGGTGCGCGTCAACGGCAGCGGCGGGTACCGCCTCGTCACGCAGGATTCGACGGTCGATCTCAAGACCCGGACGATGAAGAGCGGCGGCGCGGTGACGGGCTCGGTGCCGCAGGGCACCTTCAGCGGCAACCAGCTCAATGCCGATCTGGTCAATCATATCGTGCGGCTCGATGGTAATGCGCACTTGCAGATCATCCCGCGAAAGAAGAGATAGTCCCGATGCAGCGCCTTCTCGCCTTTTTCGCCGTTTCGCTCGTTCTGTCGGGGGCGGCGGTCGTGAGCGCACAGACGGCGCACAATTCGGCCGCGCCGATCAACTTCAGCGCCGACCATATCGAGCTGCAGGACAAGGCCAATCGCGCGCTGCTGTCGGGCAGCGTGTCGGTGAAGCAGGCCGAGATGACGCTCAATGCGGCGCGGATGACGGTCGCCTATACCGGCCAGGTCGTCGATGGCAGCCCGCAGGTGTCGCGACTCGACGCGGCGGGGAATGTCGTCGTGACTCGGCCCGACCAGACCGCGCGCAGCAACTTCGCGGTGTACGATCTCAACAAGCGCGTCGTGACGATGCTCGGCGCGGTGACGCTGATCCAGGCGGGCAACACCGTCAATGGCGGACGCCTCACGATCAACCTCGATACCGGTCGCGCAGTGATCGACGGCTCGTCGGTCGGCGGCGGCGGTGGCGGCAAGGCCGGCACCACGACGAGCAGCGGCGGTCGCGTCAGCGGGACCTTCTCGGTCCCCAAGCGTAACTGACGCGAAAGCGGGGCAATTCGGCGCCCGCTGCTATCCCGCGCGGCGCGAATGGCGTATAGGCATGCACGAAGCCTGCCAGATGCCGTGCGGTTAACCCTTCGCTAACTCTAAACTGCGAGCACGCCCCGATGAGCGACACCATGACCCTCGACAGCGCGCCGCCGATCGCCGAGCAGCCGGTGAATGATGGGTTGTCGGTCGTGTCGATCGCCAAATCGTACGACAAGCGCAGCGTGCTGACCGATGTGTCGGTGTCGGTCGCCAAGGGCGAAGTAGTCGGGCTGCTCGGGCCGAACGGGGCGGGCAAGACGACGTGCTTCTATTCGGTGATGGGGCTGGTGAAGCCCGATTCGGGCCGCATCATGCTCGACGGCAACGACATTACCGGCCTGCCGATGTATCGCCGCGCGATCCTCGGCCTCGGGTATCTGCCGCAGGAAACCTCGATCTTCCGCGGGATGACGGTCGAACAGAACATCCTCAGCGTGCTCGAGCTCGCCGTGCCCGACAAGGCGCAGCGCGCGCTCCGGCTCGATACGCTGCTCGACGAGTTCGGCCTGACGCGGCTGCGCGATTCCCCATCGATGGCGCTGTCGGGCGGCGAGCGCCGCCGCGCCGAGATCGCGCGGGCGCTTGCCGCCGATCCGTCGATCATGTTGCTCGACGAGCCCTTCGCGGGGATCGACCCGCTGTCGATCGCCGACATTCGTGACCTGATCTGCGAATTGAAGAAGCGCGGCATCGGCGTGCTGATCACCGATCACAACGTGCGCGAGACGCTCGAGATCGTCGACCGCGCCTACATCATCTATGACGGCCGCGTGCTGTTCACCGGCTCGCCCGCCGAGCTTGTCGCCGACGCCAACGTTCGGCGGCTGTATCTCGGCGAGGGCTTCTCGCTCTGATCATGGTGGACGCCACCTCCCTCGTCGCCCCGGCGCAGGCCGGGGCCGCTGCGTTTGCCGCGCCTGGACCTGCGCCAGTCGCAATCGCTGGTGATGACGCCGCAGCTCCAGCAGGCGATCCGCCTGCTCGCGCTGTCGAACCTCGAGGTCGAGGGCTTCCTCGCCGAGGAAATCGAGCGCAATCCCTTGCTCGAGGCGAGCGCGCCCGAAGACGACGGCCCGACGCAGGACCGTGAACCCGACGCCCCGATCCGCGACCAACCCGCCACCGCCGACGAACTCCTGCTGGCTGGCGGCGATTCGGGCGAGGCCTCGCTCGACGTCGATTTCACCGCCGAGAGCTTTCACCACGACAGCCCAGCCGATCAGGCGGGGGGCGCGGGGATCGACGGGTCGCTCGGTCTCAACGGCGCAAGCAGCGGCGGCGGGACGGGCGAGGACGGCCCCGATTTCGACAGCTTCGCCGATACCGGCCTCAGCCTGTCGGACCATCTGCTCGCGCAGGCCGGCACCGCGGTCGAGGGCGCCGACCTGTTCATTGCCGCGCATCTGATCGATCAGATCGACGAATGCGGCTATCTCACCGCGTCGCTGCTCGACATCGCGACTCGGCTCGGCGTGCCGCTGGCGCGCGTCGAGCAGGTGCTCGCCATCATCCAGACCTTCGAGCCGACCGGCGTCGGCGCGCGCGATCTCGCCGAGTGCCTCGCGCTCCAAGCCAAGGAAGCCGACCGGTACGATCCGTGCATGGCGCGGCTGATCGACAATCTCGACCTTGTCGCGCGCGGCGATCTCACGCGGCTGCGGCGGCTGTGCAACGTCGATGACGAAGACTTGGCCGACATGATCCGCGAACTTCGCGGCTATGATCCGAAGCCGGGCTGCCGTTTCGGCGGCGAACCGACCCAGGCCGTGGTGCCCGATCTGTTCGTCGCCAAGCGCAAGGACGGCTGGGGAATCGAAATCAACGCGGCCACGCTCCCGCGCGTGCTCGTCAACCGCAGCTATTATACCGAACTGTCGAGCGCACGCGGCGACAAGGCGAGCAAGGCGTGGCTCGGCGACATGCTCGCCAGCGCCAACTGGCTGGTGAAAGCGCTCGACCAGCGCCAGCGCACGATCATCAAGGTCGCCGCCGAGATCGTGAAGCAGCAGGAGGGGTTCTTCCTCCACGGCGTAGCACAATTGAAGCCGCTGACGCTGCGCCAGGTCGCCGATGCGATCGAGATGCACGAATCGACGGTGTCGCGCGTCACCAGCAACAAATATCTGTCGTGCGCGCGCGGGCTCTACGAGCTCAAATACTTCTTCACCTCGGCGATCCAATCGTCCGAAGGCGGTGAGGCGGTGTCGGCACAAGCGGTCAAATCGGCGATCAAGGCGCTGATCGCGGGCGAGGGCGACAAGATCCTATCGGACGACACGTTGGTCGAATTGCTCAACGCCAAGGGCTTCGACATCGCGCGGCGCACGGTCGCGAAGTATCGCGAGGCGCTCGGGATCGGATCGTCGGTGCAGCGCCGGCGGGCGCGGGCGCTCGAGGGCGCATAACGGGGGCGCCTAATCGAAAGCGCGAGCCGGCCCGACCGAAGTCAGGCCGGCCACAGGCTCAACGTGCGGTCAGCGCGACGTCGCGCGCGAGCGCGCGCTTGGCGACCTGGTGCGACCAGACGGCATCGCCGGTCGGCGTTTCGAGCATCGCATTGTCGAGCGTGAGCGCGCGACGCAGCGCGGTATTGGCATCGGCGGTGCGGCCGGCGCGCTGATAGGCGGCGGCAAGCTCGATCGCGACACCACCGTCGTTCGGCGAGAGCTGCGATACGGTTTCGAGCGTGCGCACGGCAGCGGCGGGATCGCGCGTTGGCGCCGCTGCGGCCGGAACGACGGCCGCGCCTGCGACAAGGATGGCGATAGCGAATTTCAGGGTCATCATCAGTCTCCTAGTTAGTCTGTTACAGAATGATGACATATATTGCAGATATGTGAAGCAATAAATTCACTTATGTGAATCTGCAGTGTCGCAGGCGGTTTCCGGCCCGGTGCGCGCCTGAAATCGGAGCCATTTGGAGCGCGCACGCCAACCTTCGCGGCGATCGCCACGTCGCTGACACCGCGCGAGGCGGTGCCAAATCCTGCTCGTGTCGATCTGCCTCAGGCGAAGCCGCTGGCTTTGTGCTTATTTAGCCGGGGTCGCCGCTTTAGGGTTTCCGGCCTCGACGATCAGCGCGGCCATCGCCTTGGGGTCGGCGAAGCTGCCCAATTGCTGGAGCTCCTTCTGCACCAGCGGATCGCCCATCAGACCGCGCATCGCCACGCCGCCGAGCGCACCAAAGCTTGTTTCGATCGACGACACGCCATCGAACTTGATTGCTTCGATCGCTTGTGGTCGGCATTCGACCGTCAGCAGGCGATTGAAATACACCCCGGTCCGGCGGTTGAAATCTTCGCGTTGCGTCGGTGTGATCGTCGACAGCGCCTTCACCGCGGGGCCCGCCGAGATCGCCGAGAATACCCATTGCACCAACAGCGTCTGGTCGGCGGGCGAGCTGTGATCGACCAGGCATTTCGAGAGTGTGTCGCCAAAGCTGCTGGCGTGCGCCACGTTCGGGGTAGCGGCACAGACGGTCGCAGCTGCGACGCCTGCTCGAATTGACCGTCGTACCATGCTGCTTTCCCCCGAAAATTCACTCGATCTCTAATCTCGGCGGGAAAAACCGTCCAGCGCGATCGCTCAGTCGTCCTCATCCTCATAGCCCGACAGCGCGAGCGCACGCGCCTTGATCTGGCGCGTCTGGCACCAATGCACCAATGCATCCTCGCGGCCATGCGTCACCCACACTTCCTTGGGCGCGATCTCGGTCAAAGTGTCGGTCAGTTCGTCCCAATCGGCGTGGTCCGACAGGATCAGCGGCAGCTCGACCCCGCGCTGCACCGCGCGCTGGCGCACGCGCATCCAACCCGATGCCATCGCGGTGATCGGATCGGGCAGGCGGCGCGACCAGCGATCGGCCATCGCACCGGGCGGCGCGATCACGACATGGCCCATCATTTCGGCCTTGTTCGCGACCGTCGCGGGGCGCAGCTCGCCAAGCTCGACGCCGTGTGCCTGGTACAGCGCGCACAGTTTCTCGAGCGCACCGTGGATGTAGATCGGCGCATCATGCCCGCGCGCGCGCAGTTCGGCGATGACGCGCTGCGCCTTGCCGAGCGCGTACGCGCCGACGAGCACGCAGCGCGTCGGATTGGCGTGGAGCGCGGCGGTCAGCTTGTCGATCTCGTCGCCGGTCTCGGGATGGCGGAAGACGGGCAATCCAAACGTCGCCTCGGTGATGAACACGTCGCATTTGACCGGCTGAAAACCAGCGCAGGTCGGGTCGGCGCGGCGCTTGTAATCGCCCGACACGACGACTCGCTCGCCGCGATATTCGAGCAGGACCTGCGCTGAGCCGAGCACGTGCCCTGCGGGAACGAAGGTGGCTTTGACATCGCCGAAGGTGTGGCTGTCGCCATAGGCGACGGGGTTGCCGGGCTGCGGGCCATAGCGCGCGTCCATGATCGCGAGCGTCTCGGGCGTCGCCCACACCGCGTCGTGCCCGCCACGCGCGTGATCGGCATGGCCGTGCGTCACGAGCGCGACGGGGGAGGGGCGCGACGGATCGATCCACACATCGGCGGGCTTCACGTAGATTCCGTGCGGGTGGGGATCGATCCAGTCGCCGAGCTTTGCCATCATGGCTATATGGGTGGGACGCGTTTGAGTTCCATCTCCCTCTCCCTGCCGGTAGCGGGATTTCGGTACGCCTTCGATTGGCCCCATTGCTGTAGGATCGATACGGCATGACTTGCGCATCCTCACCGTCCGCCCTGCCGCCCGGCCATAACAGCAGGATGGTCGGCCTCGCGCTGATCGCGCTGGCGATCGGCGCCCCCGTCACCGCCGCGCACGCCGACGCGCTGCAGACTCGGATCGTCGCGACCGCCCGCGCCATGCCGACCACGCGTCATGCCTTTCGCCGCACGCTTGCGTTCGAGCGGACCGGCGCCCCGCGGAAAACCTATGTCGAGCAGTTCGATCCCAGCCGCGCGGCCGCCGAGCGCTGGTCGCTGATCAGCATCGACGGCCGCGCGCCGACCCCCAAGGAAATCGCCAAAACGCGCAAGGCCAATCACGGGCCGATCCCGTCCTATGCGGAACTGGCGGCGTGGTTCGGCAGCCCCGCGACGCGCAGCGAGGTCGGCGGCGGTGTGCTCTACCGCTTTGCCCGGCTGCCCGCAGGCACCTTCAAGATCGGTTCGCACGATGCGTCGGCCGATACGCAAGTCGAGGCTTTGGTCAACACCAGCGGCGCGGTGCCGTTCGTCGAGCGCGTGCGGATGACGTCGAACAAGAGCTTCAGCGTAATGCTGGTCGCCTCGCTGCGCAGCATCACGGTCGACCAGCGCTATCGCCTGCTCGGCGATGGCATTGTCGTCCCGTCGGACGCGACCAGCGCGCTTACGGGCGCGATGATGGGCAAGGCCGGGACGATGCAAACCAGCACGAGCTACAGCGAGTATCGCGCAATTCGGTGACGCGCGCGCGCGCGGGGCTGGTCATTGCCGCGTCGCGCACCCCATATCGGGTGAGTGAGCGTATCCGACCTTCCCGCCCCGATCACCGACTGGTTCGCTGCCAAGGGCTGGGCTCCCCGCGCGCACCAGTTGGCGATGCTCGACGTTGCGCGGGCGGGGCATCACGGCCTGCTCGTCGCGAGCACTGGTGCTGGCAAGACGCTGGCGGGGTTCCTCCCGACGCTGACCGAACTGATCGAGACCCCAACGCAAGGCCTTCACACGCTCTACGTCTCGCCGCTGAAAGCGCTTGCTGTCGACGTCCAGCGCAACCTGCTCACGCCCGTAGCCGAGATGGGCCTCGACATCCGCGTCGAGACACGCACTGGCGACACCCCCTCGGACCGCAAGGCGCGCCAGCGGATCAAGCCGCCGCAGATCCTGCTGACCACGCCCGAATCGCTCAGCCTGCTGCTCAGCTATCCCGACTCGGGGCTGATCTTCGAAAACCTCAGGACGATCGTCGTCGACGAGGTCCATGCGTTTGCCACCGGCAAGCGCGGCGATCTGCTGTCGCTGTGCATGGCGCGGCTACAACGCCTCGCGCCCGATCTGCGCCGCGTCGCGCTGTCGGCGACGGTGGCCGACGCCGACGGCTATCGCGCCTGGCTCGCCCCCGATGGCGATATCGATACGGTCGATCTGGTGCAGGGCGAGCCCGGCGTCCCCGCCAACATCGCGATCCTGCTGCCCGAGGGCCGCGTTCCCTGGTCGGGCCATTCGGGCCGCTATGCCGCCGAGCAGGTGATGGCCGAGATCGAGACGCACAAGACCTCGATCGTCTTCTGCAACACGCGCAGCCTTGCCGAGCTGATCTTCCAGGATTTGTGGAAGGTCAACGCGATGAGCTTGCCGATCGGCATCCATCACGGCTCCTTGTCGCTCGAAGCCCGCCGCAAGGTCGAGGGCGCGATGGCCGACGGCAAGCTGCGCGGGCTCGTCGCCACCGCCAGCCTCGATCTGGGGGTCGATTGGGGCGATGTCGATTGCGTCATCCAGATGGGCGCGCCGAAAGGGTCGTCGCGATTCCTGCAGCGGATCGGGCGCAGCAATCACCGCATGGACGAGGCTTCTGAGGCGGTACTCGTCCCAGGCAACCGCTTCGAATATCTCGAAGCGCGTGCAGCGCTCGACGCGGTCGATGCGGGCGAGCTCGACCCCGACATCTTCCGGCAAGGCGGGCTCGACGTGCTGGCACAGCATATCATGGCGTGCGCTTGCGCCGCGCCGTTCCAGGAAGCCGAGATGCTCGACGAGATCCGCTCGGCCTTGCCCTATTCCGCGCTGACCGATGCGACCTTCAGCCGCGTGCTCGGCTTCATCCGCGACGGTGGCTATGCGCTCCAGGCCTATGACAAGTTCAAGCGGCTGACGCAGGATGCCGATGGCAGCTGGCGCGTCAGCCATCCCAAATTTGTTGCGCAGCATCGATTGAACGCCGGGATCATCGTCGAGGCCACGATGCTCACCGTCCGCTTCAAGAACGGCCGCTCGCTCGGCAAGGTCGAGGAGGGGTTTGCCGCGACGCTCAGCCCCGGCGACACCTTCTTCTTCGCGGGCATGAGCCTCGAGGTGATGGGGATGGACACCGAGGACCTGCTCGTCCGCGCGACCGCGCGCCCGGCGCGAATCCCGACCTATGGCGGCGCGCGGATGGCGATGTCGACCAACCTCGCGCAGCGCGTCCGCGGTTTCCTCGCCGATCCGTCCGAATGGCCGCGCTTTCCCGACGACGTGCGCGAATGGCTCGAAATGCAGCAGCGCCGCTCGACGCTTCCCGCGCCCGGGCAATTGCTCGTCGAGACCTTCCCGCGCGAGGGCCGGCATTACATGGTCGCCTACAGCTTCGAGGGCTGGAACGCGCATCAGTCGCTCGGGATGCTCGTCACGCGGCGGATGGAGACGATGGGGCTCAAGCCGCTGGGCTTCGTCTCGAACGACTATGCGCTGGCGTGCTACGGGCTCGAGCCGATCACCGACCCGCAGGCGCTCTTCTCGCCCGACATTCTCGAGGACGAGTTCGTAGACTGGGTGCAAAGTTCGGCGCTGCTCAAACGCGCCTTCCGCGAGGTCGCGGTGATCGGTGGCCTCGTCGAGCGCCAGCACCCGGGCAAGCGCAAGACCGGCAAGCAAGTCACCTTCTCGACCGACCTGATCTACGACGTGCTGCGCAAATACGAGCCCGGCCATTTGCTGCTCGAAGCCGCCTGGGCCGACGCGCGCGCGCGGATGACCGATGTCGGGCGCTTGGCCGACCTGCTCGATCGCGCGGTCGATACGATGCTCCACGTCGATCTCGACCGCGTGTCGCCACTCGCGGTGCCCGTGCTCACGCTGATCGGCCGCGAGAAGATTGCCACCGGCCTCGCCGACGACGCGCTGCTGATCGAGGCCGAGGCGCTCGCCGAGGAGGCGATGCGGCTCGACTGATCGGCTTGTCGTGCGGCCGAAACGGGCGTAGTTTGTCGCCATGAACCCGGTGCTGCTTGTCGCTGTCCCGATTGCCGCGGCGCTGGCCCAGCCCCAGCCCCAGCCTGTGCCGACCCCGCCGCCCTCGCCTGCTGCGCAGCATGAGCTGCAGCAAAACCCCGCCGAGCAGCTCGATTTCGTCTCCGAAGGTCTGCGCATGACCGTGCCGGTGACGATCGGCCCCGCCGGCCCGTATCGCTTCATCGTCGACACCGGCGCCGAGCGGACCGTGATCGCGCGCGAACTCGCCGCCAAGCTCGGCCTGGTGCCCGGGAAGAGCGTCCATGTCACCGCGATGGCGGGGTCGGCGCAATTCGGCACCGTCGTCATTCCCGACCTGCAGATCGGATCGCCGGGCGTCGGCGCGCGGCTGTCGACGCGCGGGATCGAGGCGCCCGCGCTCGTTGCACGCAATCTCGGCGCCGCCGGCCTGGTCGGGATCGACACGCTGCAGGGCCATGCCGTGACGATCGACTTCGCCGCGCAGACGATGACCGTCATCCCCTCGACCAAGCGGCTGCGCAAGGAGCGCTTCGGCCCCGACGATATCGTCATCCGCGCGAAGAATCTGCTCGGCCAGCTCGTCGTCACCGATGCGAGCTATCGCGGGCGCACCGTGCGTGTGGTGATCGACACCGGCGCCGATACCAGCATGGGCAATCTCGCGCTGCGCCGGCTTGCCGCGCCGTCGAGCAGCGCGGTGACGGCGGTAAGCGTGCTGAGCGTCACCGGCGCGTCGCTCCAGGCCGAGCAGGCGCTGCTCGATCGCGTGCACTTCGGCGACATCAGCTTTGCCAATCTGCAGGTGGCGTTCGTCGATGCCGCCCCCTTTGCGCGGCTCGGGCTGCACGACCGGCCCGCGCTGCTGCTCGGCATGGATGCACTGCGGCTGTTCGGCCGCGTGCGGATCGACTTCGCCAATCGCGAACTGCGCCTCGCGCAGCCAAAGGCGCCATAACCTTTTTTCGCCCCTCCCGTTCAGGGGAGGCGCTTTTGACTCGCGCCGTTGCGTTCCCCCGCCACCACGCTAGCCTCGTGCCAAACACAGGGGGCCCCAATGTTCGCACGCATGACCAAGATCCTCGCCACCAGTCTGCTCGCCACCACCGCGCTCGCCACGACGGCGACAGCGCAGGACCGCCCCGACCAGAAGGCCTATCTCGGCCTCTACAAGGAGCTGGTCGAGACCAACACCACGCTGTCCTCGGGAAGCTGCACCACCGCCGCCGCGCAGATCGGCGCGCGATTAAAGGCGGCAGGCTTCGCCGATTCCGACCTCACCTATTTCAGCGTCCCCGATCATCCCAAGGAAGGCGGCCTCGTCGCGATTCTGAAAGGGAGCGACGCCAAGGCCAAGCCGATGCTGCTCCTCGCGCATCTCGACGTGGTCGAGGCCAAGCGCGAGGACTGGACGCGCGATCCGTTCAAGCTGATTGAGGAAGACGGATACTATTACGCCCGCGGCAGCACCGACGACAAGGCGATGGCGGCGATCTGGGCCGACAGCCTGATCCGCTTCAAGCAGCAGAACTACCGCCCCAAGCGCACGATCAAACTCGCGCTCACCTGCGGCGAGGAGACGACCTTCGCCTTCAACGGCGCGCAGTGGCTCGCCAAGAACAAGCCCGACCTGATCGCCGCCGAATTCGGCCTCAACGAAGGCGGCGGCGGCCAGATGACCGACGACGGCAAGCGCCTCGCGATGTTCATGCAAGTCGGCGAGAAGGCCTCGCAGAACTTCACGCTCACCGCCACCAACCCCGGCGGCCACAGCTCGCAGCCCGTGCCGACCAACGCGATCTACCAGCTCGCCGACGCGATCGAGGCGATTAGGGGCTACGAATTCCCGATCAAATTCACCGACACGACGCGCGCCTTCTTCAAGGGCGCCGCCTTGGCGCAACCGCCCGAGATGCGCGACGCGATGTTGAAACTCGTCGCCAACCCAGCCGACACCGCCGCCGACAAGATCGTCAGCACCGACAAGACCTTCCACTCGACGCTGCGAACGACCTGCGTCGCGACCTTGCTGAGCGCCGGCCATGCTGAGAACGCGCTGCCGCAACGCGCCACCGCCAACATCAACTGCCGCATCTTCCCGGGCGAGACCGTCGAGGGGACGCTCGCCAAGCTCCAGGCGCTCGCCGGCGCCGCTGTGAAGGCCAGCGCCAACGCGCCGATCCGCCCCGTTGCCGTGCCGCCGAGCCTCGACCCCAAGGTGATGGGCCCGGCGCAGGCGGTGGCGGCCAAGCACTTTCCCGGCATGACGATCCTGCCCTTGATGTCGACCGGCGCGACCGACGGCATCTTCTTCGAGGGGATCGGCATCCCGGTCTACGGCGTGCCCGGCATCTTCATGACCGGCGACTTCAACCGCGCGCATGGGCTCAACGAGCGGATGAACGTCAAGTCGCTGTATGACGGGCGCGATTATCTGTTTGATTTGGTCAAGGCCTACGCCGGCTAGCGCCCGATCCGCCACACCCCCAAACCTGTCTCTTATACACATCT
>NZ_JASJVC010000051.1:0-24808 GCF_035019905.1 Sphingomonas sp. 10B4
AGATGTGTATAAGAGACAGCCACCGCCCCCTCTCCCCCGGCGAGCTCGACCACGCGCAGGCCCTGTTCGGCCCCGCGATCGCGTACGACGGCATCAAGGTCCACGCCCGCCGCTACCTCCCCTTCCAGCCGCGCAGCGTCGCGATGGCCCCCAACGGCCACATCTATTTCCCGAAGCCCAGCTACAAGCCGGACTTCTCGACCACCGTCCCCGATCTCGCCTGGATCCTCCACGAACTCACGCATGTCTGGCAGCACCAGCACGGCATGTGGGTCCGCCTGCGCGGCACGCTCGCCGCCGGGCGCTACCATTACGGCGACCTCGCCGACACCAACCGCCCCTTCACGCGCTTCAACATCGAGCAGCAGGCGGCGATCGTCGGCGATTACGTGCTGACCACCAACGGCTACCACCCCCAACACGGCCGCGGCGCGCGCGCCGATTACGAGCGCGTGCTGCCGTTCATCGGCGGCGGGTGATCGGCGGGAGCGCAAGCCCCTTGCCTTTCTCCCGCGCTTTCCGCCACATGCCCCGAAACGGGGGCGAGCGATGCGGTTAGGCTGGGACGAGATCAAGCGCCGCGCGCGCGCGTTCAGCAAGGAGTGGCAGGAGGCGCATTACGAGAAGGGCGAAACGCAGTCCTTCTACAACGATTTCTTCGACATCTTCGGCATCAAGCGCCGCCGCGTCGCCACCTATGAGCAACGCGTCAAACTGCTCAGCAACAAGCACGGCTTCATGGACCTGTTCTGGCCGCGCACGCTGCTGATCGAACAGAAAAGCGCCAAGCTCGATCTCGACAAGGCCGGCACGCAAGCGCTCGATTATATCGACGGCCTGCCGCAGGCCGAACAGCCGCGCTACGTGCTGACCTGCGATTTCCAGAGCTGGCGCCTGCTCGATCTCGATACCGGCACCGAGACGCGCTTCAAGCTCGCCGACCTGCACAAGCATATCGAGGCGTTCGCCTTCGTCCTCGGTCGCCAGCGCACCTTCGAGACGCAGGCGGGGGTGACGATCAAGGCCGCCGAGCTGATGGGCAAGCTCCACGACGCGCTCGAGGCGGCGAACTACAAGGGGCATGATCTCGAACAGCTGCTCGTCCGCCTGCTGTTCTGCATGTTCGCCGACGATACCGGCATCTTCCAGCCCAAGGACATCTTCCTCGAGCTGCTCCAGACCGACACGCGCGAGGATGGCAGCGACACCGGCCGCATCCTGGTCGAGCTGTTCGACGTGCTCGACACGCCGGAAAGCGACCGCCAGACCGGCCTCTCGGGTGAGCTCAACGCCTTTCCCTATATCAACGGCCAGCTCTTCGCCGGGCATCTGCGCACGCCGGTGTTCGACACGAAAATGCGCGCGCTGCTGATCGACGCTTGCCGCCACGATTGGACCGGGGTCAGCCCGGCGATCTTCGGCTCGCTGTTCCAGTCGGTGATGGACGCCAAGGAGCGTCGCTCGAAGGGCGCGCATTACACCTCCGAAGCCAATATCATGAAGGTGATCGGCCCGCTCTTCCTCGACGATCTGCGCGCCGAGCTCGACCGCCTGGTCGCGCGCCGCACCGGGCGGGATACCGCACTGCTCGAATTCCAGGCGAAACTCTCGCGGCTGACCTTTCTCGATCCGGCGTGCGGCTGCGGCAATTTCCTCGTCATCGGCTATCGCGAGCTGCGGCGGCTCGAACTCGCCTGCCTGCAGGCGCTGTATCCGACGCAGCAGATCGACGCGGTGCTGCTCAGCCGCGTCACGGTCGAGCAATTTTACGGCATCGAGATCGAGGAATTCCCCGCGCGCATCGCCGAGGTGGCGATGTGGATGGCGGATCACCTCGCCAACAACGAATATAACGAGGCGTTCCAGGGCAATTCGGCGCGCATCCCGCTCAAGGATTCGCCGCATATCCTCAACGCCGATGCGCTCGACACCGATTGGGCCGAGTTGGTGCCGCCGGAAAAGCTGCATTATATTATGGGCAATCCGCCGTTTGTGGGAAAGAAGGAGCAGTCCACCAAGCAAAAAAACCAGCTCAAACGCGCAGTCGGTTCTGCCGACAATTTCGCAATTCTTGACTATGTTGCGGCGTGGTTTGTCAAGGCAGGAGAATTCGTCGATAAAAACCCCAGCATTCGGATAGCTTTCGTTTCGACAAATTCTATTACCCAAGGCGAGCAAGTTGCTCAGTTATGGCCAATATTATTTGACCGCACTCATCTAGAGATAGCTTTCGCGCATCGAACCTTTAGCTGGAACAGCGAGGCGCGCGGAACAGCGCATGTGCATGTGGTCGTGACCGGTCTTGCACATCGCGACAACGAACCCGCAGAAAAAAGGCTCTTTAGCTACCCCGATATTAAGAAAGATCCGGTAGAAACCCGACACACTTCGCTTACGGCATACTTATTCGATGCGCTAGGGGTAACAAATCGCCACTTGGTAATTCCTTCAGCGAAGTATCCAATTAATGGAGCACGCCGCCTAAAAACCGGGGTGCAGATGATCGACAACGGCCTTCTGACTTTCACGCATGATGAACGCGATCTTTTTCTCAGAGATGAACCAGCCGCAGAGCCGCTATTTCGCGATTTCTTGGGAGGAGACGAATATATCAATGGGTTTTCACGTTCGATTTTGTATTTGGCCGAAGCGGATCCTGCTATTCTTCGAGCCTTGCCCAGGGTCATGGAGCGAATGCGTATGTTGCGCGACTATCGTTCTAAAAGCGAACGACCCAGCACGCTCGCAATGGCAGACTATCCCACAAAAATTGGCGTCGATGAGCGGCTCACTTCCGATTATTTGGTTATCCCAAACACCAGCTCCGAGCGTCGAGCTTACGTCCCCATTGGTTGGCTTACTCCAACGAGTATCGCCAATCAGACTCTTCGAATTTTGCCGGACGCAACTTTTTTTGAATTTGGCGTCCTAACCAGCCGGTCACATATGTCTTGGCTCGCTCATATCGGCGGACGGATGAAAAGCGACTACCGCTACTCTAATGGTGTCGTCTATAATACATTCCCTTGGCCCGATGCCACGTCCACCCAGCGCTCCAAAATCGAGCAACTCGCGCAAGCCGTGCTCAAGGCCCGCGCCGCGCATCCGACCGCCAGCCTCGCCGACCTCTACGATCCCGACACCATGCCCGGCGACCTGCGCCGTGCGCATCATGCGCTCGATCTGGCGGTCGACCGGCTCTATCGCCCCGCCCCCTTCGCCTCGGACCGCGACCGCGTCGAGCATCTCTTCGGCCGCTACGAGGCGCTGGTGAACCCGCTCGCCACCACCGGCGTAAAGGCCAACCGCCGCGTCGCGCGCAAGAGCGCCGCCCAGCAGGATGACACGCCATGATCCCGCCGCATATCGAGGCGATCAAGAAGGACGATTTCTACGTCCCGACCCTGCAGGTCTTGCGCGAACTGGGCGGCTCGGCATCGATCGAGGAGATCGAGGAAAGGCTGATCGACCGCTTTTCCTTCACCCAGGCCGATCTCGACACCACCTATCCGACCAGCGGCGACACGATCGTCACCGACAAGATGTCGTGGGCGCGCAGCTATCTGAAATTTCCGGGCTTCGTCACGAATGATTCGCGCGGCGTCTGGGTGCTGACCGAAGCGGGGCGCCTCGCCGTCGATCAACCGCTCGACGCGCTGCGCAAGCAGATCCGCAATGCCAAGGCGGCCCGTCGCGCGGAACAGCTCGCCGCCAAGGCGTCGCGCGCCACCGCCGATGTCGCGGATGACGAAGCCGACGAGACCATCGCCGACTGGTCCGACTTGCTGCTCGCCAAGCTCCAGTCGATCGAACCCGCCGCCTTCGAACGCCTCTGCCAGCGTCTCCTGCGCGAACACGGCTTCACCCGCGTCGAAGTCACCGGCAAATCGGGCGATGGCGGGATCGACGGGCAAGGCGTGCTGCGCGTCAACCTCGTCTCGTTCCACGTGCTGTTCCAGTGCAAGCGCTACAAAGGCTCGGTCGGCGCGCCGACGATCCGCGACTTTCGCGGCGCGATGCAGGGCCGCGCGGACAAGGGGCTGGTCATCACCACCGGCACCTTCACCCCCGATGCACGGCGCGAGGCGACGCGCGACCGGGCGCCCGCGATCGACCTGATCGACGGCGAGGCGCTGTGCAATCTGTTGCGCGAGGTCGGGCTTGGCGTCGTCGTGCGGCCGGTGACGACCTATGAGATCAGCGTCGATGGGGCTTTCTTCGACGAAATCTAGAGCGGTTCTCGGGCCTTCGAAAAACCGCTGTCCTACACGCCCGCTTTTTGTCATCCTCTCCCCCGACTCGCGCCCAACAGCGCCGCTCTTTCTCAGCGTCAGCCCTTCAACCGCATCCCCCGCGCGATCATCACGAAAACGGAAACGATCGAACCCGATAACACCAGCTCCAGGGGTCAATCGAGTCAACCGGCGCTCGGTTCGTCGCACCGCTTTCCTTTTCGGGCGTGTTCGGCTATGCGCCGCGCTTCGCGAACACAGCACAAGATCACCCACATCCTCAGAGGTTTGTTTGGCAAAAGAAGAACTGCTCGAAATGCGCGGCCAGGTGGTGGAGCTTCTGCCCAACGCCATGTTCCGCGTGAAGCTTGAGAACGATCACGAAATCCTCGGTCACACCGCCGGCAAGATGCGCAAGAACCGCATCCGCGTGCTCGTCGGCGACGAGGTGCTGGTCGAGCTGACGCCGTACGATCTGACCAAGGGGCGGATCACCTACCGCTTCAAGTAAACGCGCCGACCCCGTTCCGCCCCGGCGACGGCCGGGGTCCGGTCGTGAACTGCCGCGGGCTCTGCCGCGCGTGATGACAACGACCTGCGCGCTCGGCCGGCGGCCGTCGCCGGGGAAGGTATGATATGACCCTCGTCCTCGCTTCCTCCTCGCCGCGCCGCCGCGATCTGCTCGCGCGGATCGGGGTGACGCCGTCGCGAATCGAATCGCCCGACATCGACGAGAGCCCGCTGCCCGGCGAGGCGCCCCGCGTCTATGCGCTGCGGCTCGCGATCGCCAAGGCGCAGGCGGTGGCGCGTGCCGCGGGCGAGATCGTCATCGCCGGCGACACGACGATCGCATGCGGGCGCCGCATCCTGCCGCCCGCCGACACCGAGGAGATCCAGCGCGGCTTGCTCGGCCTGCTCTCGGGCCGGCGCCATCATTGCCTGAGTGCGGTGTGCGTCATCGCCGCCGACGGCACGCCGCGCACCCGGCTGTCGGACACGATCGTCGCGTTCAAGCCGCTCTCCGCCGCCGAGATCGACAGCTATGTCGCCAGCGGCGAGGGGCTCGGCAAGGCTGGCGGCTATGCCATCCAGGGCCGCGCCGAGGCGTTCGTGCGCTTCCTGTCGGGGTCGCATTCGGGCGTCGTCGGGTTGCCGCTGTTCGAGACGCGCGCGCTGTTGCTGGCAGCGGGCGTGGCGCTTGGCTGAGCGGCCATGAGCGAATGGCTCTACGAGGCCGGGATCGGCGAGGCCCGCGCGATCCTGGTCGCGGGCGGCGCGATCGTCGAGGCGCGGATCGAGCTTGACCGCGACGGCCCGCGGATCGGCGCGGTGCTGAGCGCCCGGCTGGTCGAGATCACGGTGAAGGGCCGCGAGGGCCGCGTCGCCTTTGCCGGCGGCGAGGCGATGCTCGCGCCGCTCCCGCCCGGCATCACGCAAGGGGCGACGCTGCTGGTCGAGCTGGTGCGCGAGGCGATCCCCGAGGGGCGCCGCACCAAGCTGCCGCGCTGCGTCCCCGCCGACGGCCCCGAGCGCGCCGGGCCGAGCCTGTACGAGCGAATCACCGCCAGCGGCGTGGCCGTGCGAACGTGCCACGCGCACGAGCCCGACCATTTCGAGGCCGCCGGCTGGTCCGAAACGCTCGAGGAAGCGCAGACCGGCGACATCGTCTTTTCCGGCCCCGTCGGCGGCGCGCTGCGGATGAGCCCGACCCCGGCGATGACGCTGTTCGACGTCGACGGCTATCCCCCGCTCGAACCGCTCGCGCTCGCCGCCGCACGCGCGGTCGCCGCGGCGATCGTGCGGTTCGACATCGGCGGGTCGATCGGCATCGATTTCCCGACGCTCACCGGCAAGGCAGCGCGCGGCGCGGTCGATGCCGCGCTCGACGCTGGCTTGCCGCAACCGTTCGAGCGCACCGCGATGAACGGCTTCGGCTTCGTCCAGATCATCCGCCGCCGCACCCGCGTCTCGCTCCCCGAGCTGCTCCGTGCCGATCCCGCCGCCGCCGAGGCGCGTGCGCTGCTCCGCCGAATCGAGCGCACCCCGCCGCCGGCCCCGACGCAGCACCGCGTGTCGGCGCGCGTGCAAAGCGCACTCGCCGCCAATCCGCACTGGATCGCCGAGCTCGCCCGGCGTACCGGCGTCACCCCGGTCTTCGAGGTGGCATGATGGCGCGTTCCAAACCCTGTCCGCTCTGCGGCAAACCGCCGCTCGCGGCCTTCTCCCCGTTCTGCTCGCAAGGCTGTCGCGACCGCGACCTGCTACAGTGGCTCGGCGAGGGGTATGCGATCCCGGTGCGCACTTTGCCGAGCGAAGATGATGAAGACGGGCTAGACACGCCCCAAGACCGCGACTAAGACGCCGCTTCCCCGGAGCAATTCGGGAGTGCCCGAGTAGCTCAGTTGGTAGAGCATGCGACTGAAAATCGCAGTGTCGGTGGTTCGAATCCGCCCTCGGGCACCATTTTCCTGACAGCGTCGGAGACATGGTGATGACGATGCGTACGGTCTTCATCACGGGCGGAACCTCGGGCATCGGCGAGGCCGCGGTCCGCGCGTTCGCTGCGGCGGGCTGGCGCGTCGTCACCACCGGGCGCCGTTCCGATCGGCTGCAGGCATTGGCCGATTCGCTCGGTGACACGGTCCACACGCTCGCCTTCGACATTCGCGACCGCGCGGCGATGGAAGCCGCGATCGCCGGCCTGCCGTCCGAGTTCGCGCAGATCGACGCGCTCATCAACAATGCCGGCCTCGCGCTCGGCACCGCGCCCGCGCAGGACGCAAAGCTCGAAGACTGGCAGACGATGATCGACACCAACGTGTCGGCGCTGGTCGCCGTCACCCGGGCGCTGCTGCCAGGCCTCGTCGCGCGCAAGGGCGCGATCCTCAATCTGTCGTCAGTGGCGGCGACCTACCCTTACACGGGTGGCAACGTCTATGGCGGCACCAAGGCGTTCGTCCGCCAGTTCAGCCTCGGCCTGCGCGCCGATCTCCACGGCACCGGCGTGCGCGTCACCTCGATCGAGCCCGGCATGGTCGAGACCGAATTCACCGTGGTGCGCACCGGCGGCAACCAGGCCGCGTCGGACACGCTCTATGCCGGCGCCAACCCGATGACCGGCGGCGACATCGCGGCAACGCTGCTGTGGATCGCCGAACTGCCGGCGCACCTCAACATCAACACGCTCGAACTCATGCCGGTCAACCAGTCGTTCGCGGGGTTTGCCGTGGCGCGCGAAAGCTGATCGCACCGCACACGGTCCGCAGCGGATCGCAGCATATGTCAGGCGTGTAACGAGATTTTAGGGGGCTCGACGCCACAAGGCTCGGGTCCGTAGTCCAGACAGGCCCGACCACCATGCGCTACCCCTTGATCGCTCCCAACCCTCCGCGGCTCAGCGATCATGTCGACGCACTGCAGCGCGTCGAGGCGTCGGGCCATTTCAGCAACAACGGCCCCGAGGTCCGCGCGTTCGAGGCCGCGGCGACCGCGCAGCTCTTCGACGGCCAAGGCGCCTGCCTCGCGGTCAACAATGCAACGCTCGGCCTGATGATCGCAATCCGCGAAGCTGCGGGCGAGCGCACCGCCGGCCGCTACGCGCTGATGCCCGCGCTGACCTTCGCCGCGACCGCGCAGGCGGCCTTGTGGGCCGGTCTGACCCCATTGATCTGCGACATCGACCCGGCCGACTGGACCGCCAGCGCCGAAGCCGAGGAGCGGCTGCTGCGCGACTATGGCGATCGCATCGCGGTGCTGCTGCCCTATGCGACCTTCGGCACCGCGATCGACCTCGACCGCTATGCCTGGCTCCAGCGCGAACACAGCGTCGGCGTGGTGGTCGATGCGGCCGCCTCGCTTGGCACGCGCGACGCCGGCGGCGGCGGGTTCGGCGCGGGGGCGCCGTTCGCGGTGGTCCATTCGATGCACGCGACCAAGACCTTTGCCGTTGCCGAGGGCGGGTTGATCCATTCGGGCGACACCGACTTGATCGCACGGCTGCGCGCGATGACCAATTTCGGTTTCGAGGCCAATCGCAGCGCGACGCTGTTCGGCCTCAACGCCAAATTGCCCGAAGTGCTCGCGGTGATGGCGCGCGCCAAGCTCGCCGAGATCGACACGGTATGCGACCAGCGCGCCGCGCTCGAGCATGCCTACCGTACGCAACTAAAGGGCGTCGCGTTCCAGCAGGCGGAAGGCCAGCGCCGCGCCAGCCAGTTCATGCCGGTGCTGCTGCCCGAAGCGGTGGCACATCGTCGGAGCGAAATTGCCGCCGCGCTCGCAGCGGTCGGGATCGGGTCGGGCCAGTATTTCAGCCCGCATCTTGGCGAACAGCCGCTGTTCCAGCGAACTGCGACGATCCTGCCGACGCCGGTCGCCGATTCGATCGGGGCGCGGTCGCTCTCGTTGCCCGTCACCGACGCGATGACCATCGCCGACGTCGCGGTGATCGCCAAGGCCTTCAACCGCATCCTGGCGCGCGAAACGCGCAGCGCCGCCCGGCCGCGCCAGCACGCGATCGCCTCGCTGCTCATCGTCGGCGGCGGCCCTGCCGGCACCGCGCTGCTCACCGCGGCGAGCAAGCGGGGTCGCCTTCCCGAGCTGGCAGCATCGGGACTGATCGTCGCCGAGCGCGAAGCGACGCTCGGCGAAGGGCGGATCGGTCGCTACGCGATCACCTCGGACAGCACCGCCGAGACTTTTCTCAGCGCGGTACGCGACAATCCGCATCCCGAGCTCGCCGCGCTGGTCGATCATCCGACCGGGCAAGCCGTCGGTCACTATGTCGGCGCGCTCGGCGTGCCGCTGGTCGAGGTGGGCCCGTTCGTCCAGGCGACCGGACATCGCCTTCAGACACTGGTGGCGCAGCATGGCGGGACGGTCCTAACCGGACACGACGTGCTCGGCACGACGCGCGTGGCAGGCGGGCTGTGGTCGAGCCGTATGCGGCGGCGCGCCGACGGGCACGAGTTCGACCAACTCTCGAGCGCGGTCGCGATTGCGACGGGCGGCCACCAGCCGCTCGACCGGCTCGCGGCGCAACGCGTCGGCGGGGTGTCGCTTGTGAGCGAGGTCGGCGATCGGCTGATGCAGTCGGACGAGGCGCTCGCGCTCGGCGGCCCGGCTAAGATCATCGATCTGCTCTCGACCAAGCGGAATCCCAAGATCGTCGTGATCGGCGGATCGACAAGCGCGATCGCGACGATCGTCCTGCTGCTCAAGACCGCGAGCCTCCCGCTTGGCGCCGGCGCGATCACGCTGCTCCACCGCCGCCCGCTTCGCCCCTTCTATCCCACCCCCGCCGCGGCGCAGGCCGAGGGCTTCACCGATTTCGGGCCCGACGACATCTGCCCGGTCAGCGGCTTCGTCTATCGCCTCGCGGGCTTCCGGCTCGAGGCGCGCGAACTCGTCCTGCGCGAACTCCGCGTCGACGGACGCACGCCCGATCCACGGCTTACCGTCCATCAGGTGCGCGGCGACGACGATGCGGTCGCGCGCGCGCATCTCGCCGAGGCCGATCTCGTCATCGCAGCGCTCGGCTATCGCCCGCGCGCGCTGCCGGTGCACGATCAGGATGGCCGCGCGATCGCGCTCGCGGCGCACCAGGGCAGCGCGATGGTCGATCGGCATTGCCGCATCCTCGATGCGAGCGGTGCGGCGATCCCGGGGCTGTTCGGCATCGGCCTGGCGGCGGGCTTCGTGCCATGGGGCCGGCTTGGCGGCGAAGCGAGCTTCTCGGGGCAAGCGAACGGACTGTGGCAATGGCAGAACGATGTCGGCGCGATGATCGTTGACCAGGTGCTCGGCGATGGCGCACGAGCGGTGGCATGACTGCCCCTACCGTTAGTGTCATCATGCCCGCCTATAACGGGGCGGACTTGATCGGCGAGACGATCGTTTCGCTGCAGGCGCAGACGTTTGCCGATTTCGAACTGATCATCGTCGACGATTGCTCGACCGACAATACCGTCGCGGTCGCGCGCAGCTTTGCCGATCCGCGCATCCGCGTACTCGAGGCGCCGTCCAATCGCCGCGTCGTGCTGACGCGCAACGCCGCCTTTGTCGAGGCGCGCGGGCGCTACATCGCCGCGCTCGACCACGACGATCTGTGCCACCCGACGCGGCTCGCGCGCCAGGTCGCCTATCTCGACTCGCATCCTGAGATCGTGCTGGTCGGCAGCGCGGCGAACGTGCTGTTCGAGGGCGCGATTCTGCCGTCCGCGCTCGCGCCGCTATCGACCCCGGCGCTGATCGAATGGCTGATGCGGATCGAGAACCCGTTGGTCTGGTCGTCGGTGATGATGCGCGCCGACGTGGCGCGAAAGCTCGATCCGTTCCAGCGTCCCGAGCGCGTCTATGCCGAGGACTTCGATCTGTATCACCGTATCTCCGCATTTGGCGGAATCGCGCGGATCGACGACGAATTGCTGACCTATCGCCGGCATGGCGGCGGCGCGTCTCAGCGCCAGGCGACGGCGATGCGCGAGCGTGCGAGCGAAGTGCTGGCCGATGCCTATGCCCCGCTGTTCGGCGACGCGGCGGGTGATGCCGCGGCGTTGATCGGCCACTACGTAATGGCGCAGCAGCCGGTCCCCGATCGCGCGACCTTCGAGCGCGTCGGCGAGACGCTCGTCGCGCTGCAGGACGATTTCATCCGCCGCCACGCGCCCGACGCCGAGAGCCTCGCCCTGATCCGCTGGGAAACCGCGCGGCGCTGGGCGCGGATCGGGCGCGCCGGTTTGCGCACCGGCCGTCTGAAACTCGGCGACGCGACTGGCGTGCGCCCCGATCATCTCGGGATGGGCTATGCGGGGATCGAGGAGCTGATCCTGTCGCGGCTGGTCGGCACGATCCGCTCGGCGCAGCGGCGCAAGGCCGGCTGATCGCGCGCCGCGTCAGACCGTCGCCAAGTCCTCGTCGACCGCCGCCAGATCGCCGCGCGCGCGCGCCGCGCGGCCATAGACCGCCTCGAACAAGGGGGTCGCCATCACGGTGGTGACGATCGCCATCAGCACGAGCATCGCGAACAGCGTCGGCCCGATGATGCCCTTTTGCAGCCCGATATTGATGATGATCAGCTCCATCAGCCCGCGCGAGTTCATCAGTGCGCCGATGCCGAGCGCGGTGGAATTGTCCTCACCCGAAAGCCGCGCGGCGGCATAGCAGGCGCCGAACTTGGCGAGGATCGACACGACCAGAATGCCGAGCGCGATCAGCAGCAGCGACCCCGACGCGACCATGTCCATCCGCGTGTTGAGCCCCGAATAGGTGAAGAACATCGGCAGCAGCAGCACGACCGCGAGGGGCTCGACCTTGCGCTTGAGTTCCGCGACGAACAGCCCGCGCGGCATGCACACCCCCATAAGGAACCCGCCGAAGATCGCATGGATGCCGATCGCGTCCATCACGAACGCCGACAGGCAGAACAGCAGCAGCGCGACCGCGAGCATTCCGCTGGTCATCTCGCCACGCGCCTCGACGATCCGGCCGAGTGGCGCAAGCAGCCGCCGCCCGAGCAACAGCATGAAGCCGGTATAGAGCAGCGCCCCGCCGATCGCGAGCACCGCAACGCCCGCCCCCGCCCCGAAGGTCGCGAGCACGATGGCCAGCACGCACCACGACGCCGCATCGTCGAACGCGCCCGCGGTGAGCGACAGCGTGCCGAGCGCCGAATTGGCGAGGCCGCGCTCGTTGATGATCCGCGCGAGCATCGGGAAGGCGGTCAGCGCGATGCACGCGCCCATGAACAGCGTCGCGCTCGCGCGGTCGATGCCGGGCGCAAACAGGCCGGGCACGGTCAGCAGGAAGGGCGTGATCAGCACCGCGAGCAGGAACGGCGCGGCGATCCCCGCTGCCGAGACCATCGCCGCGCTGCGCGCCTTCGACTTGAAATGGTCGAGCTGGAGCGTCAGGCCGACGATGAACATGTACAGGCCGACGCCCAATTGCGCGCCGACATAGAGGACGTTGCGCGTCTCCTTGGGGAAGATCGCGAGCTGCAGGTCGGGCAGCAGCAGCCCGAACAGCGACGGGCCGAGCACGACGCCCGCGATCATCTCGCCGACGACTTGCGGCTGGCGCAGCAGCTTCTGCCCGAGCCACCCGACGACGCGGCACGCGAGGATGATCACCGCGAGCTGGAGGAAGAAATGGACGCTGAAATCGCCCGGCGTATAGCTCTTGACGGCATTTACCGCAGGGCCGTGTGCCCCCAGCACCCCGCCCAGCGCCTGCCACGCCTGGCCCAGCAATTCGCCCATCATCGTCCCCACATATCCCGCGCAGCGCTCCCCGCTGCGCCCGAGTGACGCGCTAGCGCATCACCCGGTCACCGGCACGATATTATCGTCCGAATTGCGATCGATATAGGTGGTGTAGGGATCGATCCCGGCAAACGCCGGCTTGCGCTTGCTGACGATGCGCAGCGTCTGCACGCCCGACCGCACGGGCAGGCGCTCCATCGATACGACGTCCTTGGACGAGAAGGCGCCGTAATCGGGCTTGTGGTCGAACAGCCCGACCGCGATCGTGTCGGACAGCGGCGCCGGCGTCTCCTTGCCCGTGCCGCTTGCGTAGAATTTCGCGGCATCGACGCTGAGCAGCGTCTCGAACGTCCCGTCGGGCAATTTCCGCACGGTCGCGGTCTTCGCCTTGAGATCGTAGAGCGTGATGCGATCGAGCACGTCGCGGACGAGCTCGCGCTCGGCGGGGGTCCGCGCGAGGCCGAGGAAGCCGTTCACCAGATCGAGCGAGCGCGGATACGGCTGGCTCTTGAAGCGATATTTGGCGAGCAGGTCGCGCAGCATCGCATTGACGCGCGCCTCGCCGAGCCGATCCTGCAGCAGGTACATCACCACCGCGCCCTTGCGATAATGAATGTATCCCTGGTCCTCGACGCGGTCGAGCGGCAGCTCCTCGATCCGCTCCGATCCGCGCGACCGCAGATAGCTGTCGAGCTCGTACTTGAGGAAGCGGCGGATCTTGTCCTCGCCATTGAGGTGCTTCATCACCATCAGCGCCGAATATTGCGCCATCGTCTCGACCAGGATCGTGCCGCCCTGCATGTCGGCGCTGATGATCTGGTGCGCCCAATATTGATGCCCCAGCTCGTGCGCGGTGACATAGGTGACATAGTCGATCTTGTCTGGCGCATTGGCATCGGCGAGGAAGCCGATCCGCTCGGAATACGGGATCGTCCCCGCGAACGCCTGTGCAAAGCTCGCATAGCCCGGGAATTCGATGATCCGCGCATAGTCGAACTGATACGGGCCGAAATTGGCGCGGTAATAGCCAAGCGCGCTCTTCATCGCAGCCAGCATGCGATCGACATTATAGGCGTGCTTCGCATCGTAGAAGACCGACAGCTTGACCCCATCGGCCATCTCGGACTTCTCGGCATAGGCCGCCGATTGCACCGAGAAGAACGCGAGGATCGGCGCGGGCGAAACGAAATGCGCGGTGCGTCGTCCGTTCGCGACGGTGTCGGACAGCTTGCGCCCCGGCGCGATCGGCGTCTGGCCGGCATCGGTCGAGACGGTGATGTCCGAATTCACCCAATCGGCATCGCCGATATAGTTGCGCCGCTGCGCCGACACGTCCTCGAGCTTGGCCTTTCGCAACTCCGGCGTCAGCCCGTATTTGCGCCGCTTGGCGCGGTCGCTGAGCAGGCCGTCGCGGTCCATCCCGATCTGCGGGGCGAATTCCGAATTGCTGAGGAAGGTGCCGTTGCCGACGAGCCGCGCGTCATCGCCATTGGCGCGCAGCGCGACCGTCTGGCGATGCGTCACGAACGACAGCGTCCCCGTCGCCCCCGGCGCGAGCGGCGTGGCGAAGCGGTAGATGCGGTATTTGAGATCGGCATCGTCCATCGCGAGCGTGGCGCCCGGAACCGCGATCGACACGATCGTGGTATCCTCGTTGGCGAGCCGCAAGTGCAGGTCGCGCAACGGCGCGCCGGTATCGTTGACGAAGCGATAGCTACCCTTCGCCTCCATCCGGCGCTGCGCCGGATAGAGCGCGACATCGAGCTTGATGTCGGTGGTCGACGGCTGGAGGACCTTTTCGTACTTCAGATACTTCTTTTCATACGTCGCCAACCGCGCCTCGCGGTGCTCGCGCGTGCGATAGACGTTGAGCACGTCCATCTGCCGATAGAGCCACACCCCCGTCACGATCGACACGAGCAACCCGCCGGCAAGCACTGCACCCGCCGGCCCCTTGAGCCGCCCCGGGAGCTGGCGGAGCCGCGGCGCGAGCCGCGTCTCGGTCCCGCGCCGCCACAGCAGATGCGCGACCACTGCGAGCGCGAGCGCGATCCCCGACCAATAGAGCCGCAGCCACCAGCTGAGCGGCCCGCCGATCTGGTCGCCGTTCATGTCCGACAGCTGGAGGTTGCCGCTGCTGCCGTAATTGTAGAGCGGATGCTCGAACCCGATATTCTGCAGCGTCAGCGTCGCGACGAGGTAGATCACCATGATCCCCCAGCCGACGAACTTGTTCGGGCTGAGCGCCTGGACGAACACCGACAGGATCGCGATCAGCACCATGTCGACCGTCATCGGCAGCAGATACCAGCCGAGATACTGCAGCGGCTCGAGCGCGGTCACGCCGCGCGCGAGCTGGACGAACATCGCCGCCACTGCCGAGATGACCAGCGTCGCAAACAGCACGCCCGAAACCGCGAGTGCCTTGGGCACGATGTACGCCCAATTAGGCAGCGACGTCGCATCGATGATCTCGTGCATCCGCCGCTCGCGGTCGCGCCAGACGACCTCGCCGCCATAATAGATCGCGATGATCAGCGGGAAGACGCCGAACGCGCCCATCAGCGTGCCGATCACCGCAAAGGTCAGCGGGCGCGCTGCTGTGCCGTACATCTCGCCTGCGAACAGCAGCCCGCCGAGCGCGTTGAACAGCCCGATCAGCAGCAGCACGACGAATGCCGGGCTGCGAAACACCAGCCCCATCTCGAAGCGGCAGCGCAACCACAGCCGCGCGCCGTTCGCTGCTGCCGGGCGGACCGGCGGCAGGCGATCGACGAGCAGCGGCGCCGACGCGGCGAGCTTGGCGTCCTTGCGCTGCTGTCGCCGCAACTGGCGCTTCGACGCACCGCGTTCGGAAAAAGTGAAGCGCGAATAGGCAAGCGCGAGCGCGGCGAACGACACGACGAGCCAGATCAGCCGGTTCCACAACAGCACGCCGGCAAACGACGGCAGATGCGTGTTCGATTCGCTTGCGGTGAAATAGCGAGTCGTCTTGGCGAGCGCGCCGAGCCCGAACGGCTCGATATACGCGCCCAGCTCGCGATATTCGGGCTTCGCGCGGATCACCGTGTTGAGCACGACATAAGCGACGAGGAACACGACGACGCCGAGATACGAATACATCATCGATCGCGTCATCGTCGCGACCGCGAAGAAGATCGACGCCGTCAGGAACAAATTGGGCAGCGCCAGCAGAAAATAGACCGACACATAGTCGAGCAGCCGGTTCGCCCCCATCGTATCGGCATCGACCCACGGCATCAGCGAGCCGAGATAGATCGCCAGCGGCACGACGATGAACGTGATCGCCGCGGCGACGAACGCGCCGAGGAAGCGCCCCATCAGATAATCGAAGCGCGAGACGCGCGTCGAGCGCACCATCGGCCCGAAGCCGCTCTCATCGTCGCGCACGATCACGTTGGCGACGAACGCCGTCGTCACGAACATGTAGAACAGCGTCAGGATCAGCGAGATCTGCGCGATCGCGACGGGCGCGTTCTTGTGGATATTGCCGCCGCCGCCGATCTGGATCTGCTCGGTCGTCATCGCGCCGAACGGCAGCAGGAAGAACAGGACCGAGACGACCCAGAACACCGGGTTGCGGAATTGATAGCCGAGCTCGAAGCGCGCGATCTTGCCGAACATGCCCCCGGCCCCCTTCACGCGGCTGCGACGGTGGGATGGACCAAGGCTGCGTCGCCGCTGCGCGAGCGCGACAATGTCGAGAAATAGACATCCTCGAGCCCGCCGATCACGGGCGCAAAGCCGTCGCCGGGATCGGTATCGGACAGGACGTGGATGATCGTGCGGCCGGCGAACAGGCGGGTCGAGATGACCTTCTGCGTCTGCGCATAGTGCGCCATGTCGTCGCGCGCGATCGTCTTGGCCCAGACGGTGCCGCGCGACGCCTGGATCAGATCCTGCGGCGCGCCCTCGAGCTGGATCCGCCCGGCGGCGAGCACCGCCATGCGCGGGCACAGATCGGCGACATCCTCGACGATATGCGTCGACAGGATGATCACGACATTCTCGCCGATCTCGGCAAGCAAATTGAGGAAGCGGTTGCGCTCCTCGGGGTCGAGGCCGGCGGTCGGTTCGTCGACGATGATCAGTTCAGGGTTGCCGATCAGCGCCTGCGCGATGCCGAAGCGCTGCCGCATCCCGCCCGAAAAGCCCGCGATCGCCTTCTTGCGGACGTTCCACAAATTGGTCTGGTTGAGCAGCGTCTCGACCGTCGCCTTGCGCTCCTGCGCCGAGGCGACGCCTTTGAGCACCGCCATATGATCGAGCATGTCGTACGCCGAAACGCGCGGATAGACGCCGAAATCCTGCGGCAGATAGCCGAGCCGCTCGCGCAACGCGTCGGGGGTCGCGAGAATGTCGATCTCGCCGAAGCGGATGCTGCCCGAGGTCGGCGCCTGCAGCGTCGCCACGGTCCGCATCAGTGTCGACTTGCCCGCGCCATTGGGGCCGAGCAGCCCGAACATGCCCTTGGGTATCGACAGCGTGACATCGTCGAGCGCCCGCGTTCCGTTGGCATAGACATGCGTAACGTGTTCGAGTTCGAGCATGATTTCCCCCTATGTCGGAGGAAAGCTAGCGCAGTGTATTACAAAGCTAAAGCGCAAAATGCATCGCGCATGCGCCGCAGTGCGGCCGGGTCAGATCAGCGTGCGCCGGCGAGCAGGCGATACCCCCATGCCGGCAAGGTGACCTTGCTTGTGGCATCGATCACCAGCGCCGATCCGTCCGCGGCATCGACATAGCGACCCGCGACCGGGCCGTCGCTGAACGACACCGTCTGCGGCGCACCCGACAGGTTGAACAGCGCGAGGACTGTGTCGCCGCCCTTTTCGCGTGCGAACGAGAAGACCTTGGTCGGCGCGCTGTTGACCACCGGCGTCATGCGCGCGCCCCACGGCGCGTTCCACAACGCCGGGTGCGCATCGCGGAATGCGATCAACTGGCGAAACAGCGCGGCATTGGGATGGTCGCGCCACGTGATCGGGTCGCGGTCGAAGAATTTGAGCCGCCGCGGGTTGCCCGCCTCCTGCCCGTTATGGATCAGCGGCATCCCCTCGCCGACGAACGACAGCGCGATCGCGGCGGGAAGCGCGGGACCGAAGCGTTCGAACTCGGTGCCTTCCCACGCATTCTGGTCGTGATTCTCGGTATAGGTCATCCGCATCGCCTCGGCCGGCCATGCGCTCTGCACTTCGGAATAATACCCGAACAGCGCGTTCACATCGGCCTTGCCGGCGCCGATGTCGGCCATCGCATTGTTCCATTTCCAGGCATAGGACGCGTCGAACGCCTTGGCGTGGACATCGCGCTGGTCGAATTCGGCGAGCATGAAGACGGGCTTGATCGCGTCGAGTTCGGCGCGCGCCGTCTCCCAGAAATCGAGCGGCACATAGCCCGCGACGTCGCAGCGGAAGCCGTCGACACCGACATCGCGCACCCAATATTTCATCGACTCGGTCATGTATTGCCGCAGCCCGGGCTTGGAATAGTCGAGATCGATGATGTCGGACCAATCCCAGAACGGCGTCGGCCGGTTGGCGCCCTTCCAGTCATGCTCGTACCAGTCGGGATGCGTGGTGTGGATGACATTGTCCCATGCGGTATGGTTGGCGACCCAGTCGAGGATGACATGCATCCCCTGCGCATGCGCCGCCGCGACGAACGCCTTGAGATCGTCGACCGTCCCGAACTCGGGGTTCACCGCGCGATAGTCCTTGACCGCATAGGGGCTGCCGAGCCCGCCCTTGCGGTTCTTCTCGCCGATCGGATGGACCGGCATCAGCCACAGGATGTCGACGCCGAGCGCCTTCAACCGCGGCAACTGCGCTTGCGCGGCGCGAAACGTCCCCTCGGGGGTGAACTGGCGCGTGTTGATCTGATACAGCACCGCCGTCTTGGTCCAGGCGGGATGGTGCAGCGAGACATAGGGCCGCGGCTGATAGCGCGCGTCGATCGCGGCGCTGCCCGGAGCGGCCGCTTGCTTGGCTGAGGCCATGCCCGAGGACAGCAGCGCGACCATCGCCAGTCCAAGCGCACCCATCCGCATCGCCCGCATCGCATTCCTCCCGTTTTATCTTGGGGCGCTTATGCCACTGCTCGGGCGGGGAGCACGGTGAATACGTATGTGACGGCGCGTGCGGACGCCGCGGCGTGTTAGAGGCACCGACGCAGATTTGCCCATGCCATCCCGGCCAGCGGACGCCCGACCACTGCCCCCTGCGAGTGCACGGTTTTTTGGCAACGGAGCATGCCGGTCATTATGTTGGATCGTGCGCCTAAAGCAGGCCATGACGTGCCCCATGTCGCGCGCCGTCAAACTTCTTCTCCCGATCGATCGCTTTCTCCTCTGGCTGATTGCCACCGTGGTGCTGGCAAGCCTGCTGCCCGCGCGCGGGGCGGCGACGGGCTGGGTCGATCCAGTGCTGCTCTCCGGCATGCTCTACCTCACGCTGCTGCCCTCGACGGTGCAATCATCGATCGCGTGTACGGCGATGGCGCGCGGGAATGTGGCGGCGGCGGTGTGCAGCGCATCGCTGTCGAACCTGCTGGGCATTTTCCTGACACCGCTCTTGGTCGGCGTGTTCCTGCACGCCGCGGGCGGCGGCGCGGTCGCGTCGTCGCACTCGATCGGCACGGTCGCGCTGCAATTGCTGCTGCCCTTGCTGGGCTTGCAGGTGATCGGCCGGCCGGGGGCCGAGCGGACGCTGTTCCGTTCCGCGGCGATGCTGGAGGAACGGGGGCTGACCGGCGTTTCCCCGCCGGGCGGGGCATTTCAGGGGGACTATCGATGACGCAAGCGACCCGACCGATCGATCCGGGAGCCCCGCCGATCGTGGGCGCGCACCGCCTCGACCGCTATTTCCGGATGAGCGAGCGCGGCACCACGGCGCGGACCGAGGTGCTGGCGGGGGTCACCACCTTCCTGACGATGGCCTATATCGTGCTGGTCAATCCCGCGATCCTCGGCCAGGCGGGGATGCCGGTCGCCTCGGTCGCCGCTGCGACCTGCTTTGCCGCCGCCTTCGCCTCGATCCTGATGGGTGTGGTCGCCAATACCCCCTTGGCGCTCGCGCCGGGCATGGGGCTCAACGCCTATTTCAGCTTCACCGTCGTCCAGCAGATGGGCGTGCCATGGCCGGTCGCGCTCGGCTGCGTGCTGATCTCGGGCGTCGCCTTCCTGCTGCTGACGCTGACCGGCGTGCGGCAGATGATCGTCGCCGTCATCCCGCAGCAACTGTTCGCCGCGGTGGCGGGCGGGATCGGACTGTTCATCGGCTTTATCGGGTTGAAGAATGCCGGGATCGTCGTCGCAAGCCCGGCGACGCTGGTCGCGCTCGGCGATCTCACGGCACCCGGCGCAGCGCTCGCCTTGTTCGGCCTGCTCGTGATCGGCGCGTTGAGCGTGTGGAACGTGCGCGGTGCGATGCTGATCGGGATCATCGGCACCACCCTGGTCGGCTGGTTCGCGGGCCAAGTCGTGTTCAAGCCCGAGCCCTACAGCCTCTCGGCGCTCACCGGCACCGCGTTCAAGCTCGATCTGCCCGGCGTGTTCGGGATCGGCGGGCGGCACGGGCTCGGGCTGATCGAGATCCTGTTCGTCTTCCTGTTCGTCGATCTGTTCGACAATATCGGCACGCTCGTCGCGGTGACCAAGCGCGCCGGGCTGATGGACGCCGCCGGGCGCATCCCCGGACTCAACCGTATCCTGATGACCGATGCCGTCGCGACGATCGTCGGCTCGCTCGCGGGCACGAGCACGGTGACGTCGTATGTCGAGAGCGCGGCTGGCGTGCAGGCGGGCGGCCGCACCGGGCTGACCGCGGTGGTGACGGGCGTGCTGTTCCTGCTCACCATGTTCGTCGCGCCCTATGCGCAGCTGATCCCGCTGGCCGCGACCGCGCCCGCGTTGATCATCGTCGGCGGGCTGATGCTGCTCCCGTTGCGCGAAGTCGACTGGGAGGATGCCTATTCGGCGATCCCCGCCTTCCTCACCGTGGCGATGATCCCGCTGACCTTCTCGATCGCCAACGGGCTCGCCTTCGGCATCACCGCGCATGCGCTGTTGAAGCTGATCCTCGGCCGGATCACCTCTGCGGACTGGTTCCTGCTGCTGCTCGCCGGGTTGTTCGCCGTGCGCTTCGTGTGGATGAGCGCGGGGGCATGAGCTGATGCGCCACACCGTCCGATCCGATCGCGGCATGGTCACCGCGCCGCACCACCTCGCCGCGCAGGCCGGGCTCGCCATGCTGCGCGACGGCAGGACCGCAGCGAACGCGCAAAAGCTAGCAAGCTGCGCCGGCAGCCCCGCACCGATCCCGCGATCTTCGAGCGCGTCGACCGGCCGTTGCGCGAAGGCGAATGGCTACGGCAGTCGCTGTTTGCCGAGCATCGGCCAAGCGATCGTGCTCGTCGCTGCGACAAGCCGCAGCGCGGCGCGCAAGACCGCCCAGCTCGGCCGCGCAGCATGAGCGCGCGCGGCTTTCGCGGCGCGCTGCTCTCGGTCGCGCACGATCCGCGCGATCATGCCGATGCGATCCGCCACGAACCCGATGGACTGCTGATCGTCGAGAATGGGATCGTCGTCGCGCGTGGCGACTATCAGGACATGGCGCCGCGCTATCCGGGACTCGCGATCGAGGCACTGCCCGGACTGATCGTCCCCGGCTTTGTCGATGCGCATATCCACTATCCGCAGATGGATCGCATAGCGTCGCACGGCGCGCAATTGCTCGACTGGCTCGACACCCACATCTTCCCCGCGGAGAAGGCGTTTGCCGACCGCGCACATGCCGACGCCGTCGCCGCGGCGTTCCTCACCGAATTGCTGCGCAACGGCACGACCAGCGCGCTCGTGTTCGCAACCGTCCACCCGCAGTCGGTCGATGCGCTGTTCGAGGCCGCCGCGCGCCGCAATATGCGGATCGTCGCGGGCAAGGTGCTGATGGACTTGGGGCCAGAGGGCCTCGCCGATACCCCCCATTCAGGCCGCGCGGAGAGCGAGGTGCTGATCCGGCGCTGGCATGGCCACAAACGGCTCGGCTATGCCGTGACGCCGCGTTTCGCGCTGACTTCGTCCGATGCGCAACTGGCCGATACCGGCGCGCTGCTCGCGGCGCATCCCGACGTCCTGCTCCACACGCATCTCGCCGAAAATCTCGGCGAGTGCGCCGCGGTTGCCGAGCGCTTCCGCGACGCGCGCGATTATCTCGACGTGTACGATCGCTTCGGGCTGGTCGGCCCGCGCTCGGTCTTCGCGCACGGCGTGCATCTGTCCGACCGTGCCTGCGCGCGGCTCCACGAAAGCGGTGCGGGTGTCGCGGTGTGCCCGAGTTCGAACCTGTTCCTCGGTTCGGGCTTCTTCGACTTCGGGCAAGCCGACCGCCACTCGCTACGGCTCGGGCTCGGCACCGATGTCGGCGCAGGAACGTCGTTCTCGCTGCTGTCGACCGCGGGGCTCGCCTATCAGGCGGCGCTCGCGCGCGGCGATCGGCTCGATCCGTTCCGTGCGCTGTATCTGGCGACCGCGGGCAGTGCCGGTTTGCTCCACATCGCGGATCGGGTCGGCAGCCTCGAACCCGGGCAGGAAGCCGATTTCGTCGTGCTCGATACCGCCGCGACGTCCTTGCTCGCACGCCGCACGACAGGCGCGAGCCTCGCCGAGAAGCTGTTCGCGCTGCAGGTCCTCGGCGATGACCGCGCAATCAGCCGGACCTATGTGCTCGGCGAGTGCGTGTGGGACAAACACGCCGATCGGTGACGCCCTCGCGTCAGGCGAGGCGATGCGGGACCGACAGCGCTTCCTCGACGATCGTCTCGCTCATGCCGACGGCTTCCCACGGGAAGACGAACCAGCGCTTGTCCTCCGCGCGATCGATCGTCCTGGCGTGATAATCGACGCGCACTTGCGAACGGACATTGTCGAGCAGCACGGCGAATCGCACGTTGCCGGTGTCACACCCCGCCTCCGCGAGCAGGCGCCGGATGTCGGCGATCGTCCCGCCGCTGTCGTTGATGTCGTCGACGAAGAGCAGCCGGACGCCATCCGCGCTCTTGGCCGCGACCTTGCCGAGCAATTCGTCGGCAAAGCCCGGCACTTTCGACGAATGATCGATCGACAGCATGTGCACTTTCAGCGCGTGCGACAGGAACACCGCGGGCACGAGCCCGCCGCGCCCGATCCCGACGACGAAATCGGGCATCCAGTCCCCGCGCGCGACGGCGTGCGCGACGGCTTGCGTATCGGCGACGAAATCGTCGTGCGGAATGTAATAGAGCTGGGGGCTGGCGGCGGTGCTCATGACGCGACACTCCGTATGGCGGCGCGATGGCGGCCCGCCGAAGCGAGGCCGGTTATCGCGTCTGGTCGGCAAGGGCAACCGCCGCCGCGCCTGATGGCGGATGCCGACCTGTCGGGGATCAGAGCGGTTCCGCACGACCAATTTTCGGATCGCTCTGGCGTCAAACGCACAGATGCGGGACACAGGCACCCGGTGCCGGCGACGGCGCGGATGGATCGTTTCCTCTTTCATCATGGATATTCGCGATGCTGAGACTGCGTACCTTCAAGACTGTGTCGCTTACCGCCTGTGCGCTTTGCGCGACTATAGTGGCGGGATCGCTCGCCGCCGGTGCAGGCCCGGCGACCGACGCCGTGATCGCCACGCGAGTCGATGGCTTCAAGAAGATGGGTGGCGCGATGAAAGCGCTCAACGATGAGTTGAAGAGCGACGCGCCCGTCAAGGCGACGATGGTCGCCGCCGCGCAGATGATCGCCGAGACCGCGCGCGCGCAGGGCAAGCTGTTCCCCGCCGGCAGCGGGCCTGCGCCCGGCGTCAAGACCAATGCGTTGCCCATCATCTGGACCGACCGCGCGACCTTCGACGCGCAGATGGCCAAGCTCGTCACCGCCGCCGACACGCTCGTCGCGGTCGCGAACAGCGGCGACGCCGCGGCGATCGGCGCGCAGACGAAGGCGACCGGCGCAGTGTGCGGCGGCTGCCATCGCCAGTTCCGCTCGAACACCTGAGGCATCGATGCTCGCCCGCGACTGCCGGGCGATTGCCGAGACCGAGGTTGTGAATTCGGGACCTGCCGGCGCGTCTGTTCAATTCGCTGCGCGTCGCTCTGCTCGACGTTTCGGGGGGGAGCGAGTCGCAGCATCCGGTCGCGGAAATGGGCCAGTGACGACGGCTGAGCCGGCGACGGATCGTTCCTGGGCGTTGCTAGCCACGCTCGGCGGGGTCGGTGCGGGGTTCATCGCGCTCGCGGTCGCGCGCGGGTTTCGCTTTTGCCGCTATTGCACGCGCTGCCCTGAGATATTGTCGAAGACGATCAGCTCGTTGCGTTGTATAAACACCAAGACTCCGATCGCGATGACGTCGGCGCCTGCGAAAATGGCGTGCGACGATCCGCGATCTGCCACGCTTTCGACGATCGGCGTGAGGCCGAGCGAAAACCGACTGACCTTTCAACTTCATCGAATAGTCATGACAGTTTTATGTAGGTGATTTCGACAAGAGCACTGCTCTAAACCGCTCTCAGACGCACCGCTTCACACTGCCTCATCGGGGAACGCTGCCATGTCGAGCACTGCACACGCCGGACGCCATGCGCCGCTCGCCAGCAGCGCCGCCCCCGCCGAACAGGTGAACCGCTAGCGCCTCCCGACCGAATTCCCCCCTGGCCAAAAAGGACTGACCCATGAGCTATGTCACCACCCAAGACGGCGTCGAGATTTTCTTCAAGGACTGGGGCGCGAAGGACGCGCAGCCGATCATGTTCCACCACGGCTGGCCGCTGTCGTCGGACGATTGGGACTCGCAGATGCTGTTCTTCCTCGCCAACGGCTACCGCGTCGTCGCGCATGATCGCCGCGGGCACGGTCGCTCGACGCAGATCGGCACCGGCCACGATATGGACCATTATGCCGCCGATGCAGCCGCGGTGGTCACGCATCTCGACCTCAAGAACGTCATTCATATCGGCCATTCGACCGGCGGTGGCGAAGTCGCGCGCTATGTAGCCCAACACGGTCAACCGCAGGGCCGCGTCGCCAAGGCGGTGCTGGTCAGCGCGGTGCCGCCGCTGATGCTGCAAACCGAGGGCAACCCCGAGGGCCTGCCGATGGCGGTGTTCGACGGGATCCGCGCCGGGCTCGCCGCCAACCGCGCGCAGCTGTTCCACGATTTTGCCGCAGGGCCGTTCTACGGCTTCAACCGGCTTTGTTGCATAACGTCGCGAGAGCATAACCGCGCTTTTACTTGAAGATGTTATGAGAGGCGGACGGTCACC
>NZ_JASJVC010000052.1:0-24500 GCF_035019905.1 Sphingomonas sp. 10B4
GCCTCGATCCAGCTCTTTGCACGCCGCATCGCAAGACTATGATATCACCCCGAATAATTATGAATCAGACTCTAAGAGGTTCGACTTTCCGGCGGCATTTGCTCCAAGAAGGTACGTTGTGTCTGCAAGCGGCACATCCGCATCACGAAAATTTCGCCAATTCTTTAATATGAGATTCTTAACGATCATTTCGTGCCACCAATGAGAGCTTTAAATCACCAAAGGCAGATACACCGCCACCAAAATAGGCACAACTTCACCCCGCCCAGTGCGTGCCACGGTACTCCCCAAGCGCATAGATGTAGCGGGCAAAAATCCTCATCTACCTCCCCAACAACGGCGCCAAATACTTCCCCGTAAAACTCCCCTTCGCCTTCGCCACAACCTCAGGCGTCCCCTGCGCGACGATCTCGCCGCCCTTCACGCCGCCCTCGGGCCCAAGGTCGAGCACCCAATCCGCGGTCTTGATGACGTCGAGATTATGCTCGATCACCACCACCGTATTGCCCTGCTCGACCAGCTGGTGGAGCACTTCGAGCAGCTTGCGCACGTCCTCGAAATGCAGCCCCGTCGTCGGCTCGTCCAGAATATACAGCGTCTGCCCGGTGGCGCGGCGCGACAGTTCTTTGGCGAGCTTGACGCGCTGCGCCTCGCCGCCCGACAGCGTCGTCGCCTGCTGGCCGACCTTGACGTAGCCGAGGCCCACTTCCTGCAGCATCGCCATCTTGTCGCGGATCGGCGGGACCGCCTTGAAGAATTCGACCGCATCCTCGACCGTCATGTCGAGCACGTCGGCGATGCTCTTGCCCTTGAACTTCACCTCGAGCGTCTCGCGATTGTAGCGCTCGCCGTGGCAGACGTCGCACGTCACATAGACGTCGGGGAGGAAGTGCATCTCGATCTTGAGCAGCCCGTCGCCCTGGCACGCCTCGCAGCGGCCGCCCTTGACGTTGAAGCTGAAGCGCCCAGGCTTGTAGCCGCGGGCGAGGCTTTCGGGGAGGCCGGCGAACCAGTCGCGGATCTGGGTGAAGCTGCCGGTATAGGTCGCCGGGTTCGAGCGCGGGGTGCGGCCGATCGGCGACTGGTCGATGTCGATGACCTTGTCGAGATATTGCAGGCCGGTGATCTTGTCGTGCTTGCCCTGGACGATGCGCGCGCCGTTGAGCGTGCGCGAGGCGGCGGCGAACAGCGTGTCGATCGTGAAGCTCGACTTGCCCGACCCCGAGACGCCGGTGATGCAGGTGAAGGTGCCGAGCGGGAGGCTCGCCGTCACGCCCTTGAGGTTGTTGGCGGTGGCGTTGTGGACGGTGATCTTCTTGCCGTTGCCTTTGCGCCGGGTCTTGGGGACGGCGACTTCGCGCCTCCCTGAGAGATAATCGGCGGTGATGCTGTTCTCATTGGCGAGGACTTCCTCGAAGGTCCCTTGCGCGACGATATGGCCGCCGTGGACGCCGGCGCCCGGCCCCATGTCGATGACATAGTCGGCGGTGCGGATCGCGTCCTCGTCATGCTCGACGACGAGCACTGTGTTGCCGAGATCGCGCAGCCGGCGAAGCGTCTTGAGCAGCATGTCGTTGTCGCGCTGGTGCAGGCCGATCGAGGGCTCGTCGAGCACGTAGAGCACGCCCGACAGGCCGCTGCCGATCTGCGACGCGAGGCGGATGCGCTGCGATTCGCCGCCCGACAGCGTGCCCGAGGTGCGGTCGAGGTTGAGATAATCGAGCCCGACATTGTTGAGGAAGCCGATCCGCTCGAGGATCTCCTTGAGGATGCGCTCGGCGATCGCGTTCTGCTGGTCGCCGAGCTGGCTCGGGACCTGCTCGAACCAGGCGAGCGCGTCGACCACCGACAGGCGCGTGACGCTGGAGATGTCGCGCATGCCGATCTTGACCGCGAGCGCCTCGGGCTTGAGGCGCGCGCCCTTGCAGACTTCGCACGCGGCGGACGACTGGTACTTGCTCAGTTCCTCGCGCATCCACGCGCTCTCGGTCGAGAGCATCCGGCGGTTGAGGTTGCCGATCACGCCCTCGAACGGCTTCTTGACGTCGTACGACTTCTTGCCGTCGATGAAGGTCAGCGTGACCGCCTTGCCCTTGGTGCCGTAGAGGATCGTGTCGCGCGCGGTTTCGGGCAAGTCTTCCCACGGCGTGTCGAGCTCGAACTTGAACTCGCGCGCGAGGCTGCCGAGCACCTGCATGTAATACGGCGACGGCGGGTTGGACTTGGCCCAGGGCACGACCGCGCCCTTCTTGATGCTGAGCGCATGGTTGGGAACGACGAGCTCCTCGTCGAACAGCATCTTTTCGCCGAGGCCATCGCACGCCGGGCACGCACCCTGCGGCGCGTTAAACGAGAAGAGCCGCGGCTCGATCTCGGCGATGGTGAAGCCCGAGACCGGGCAAGCGAACTTTTCGCTGAACACGATGCGGCCGGGGGGCGCGTTGTCGCCGAGCACTTCGTTCTTGGGGGTGTGCGGCTCGACCGGGTCGGCGGGGTCGACATAGGCCAGCCCGTCGGCGAGCTTCAGCGCGGCCTCGAAGCTTTCCGCCAGGCGCGTCGCGATGTCGGGGCCGATGACGAGGCGGTCGACGACGACCTCGAGGTCATGCTTGTACTTCTTGTCGATCGCGGGGGCTTCGTCGATCTCGTATATCTCGCCGTCAATGCGGACGCGGGTGAAGCCGGCCTTCTGCCACTCGAGCAGTTCCTTCTTATACTCGCCCTTGCGGCCGCGCACGACGGGGGCGAGCAGATAGAGGCGCGTGCCCTCGGGCAGCGCCATCACGCGGTCGACCATCTGGCTGACGGTCTGCGCGGCGATCGGCTCGCCGGTCGCGGGGGAATACGGGATCCCGACGCGCGCCCACAGCAGGCGCATGTAGTCGTAGATCTCGGTGACGGTCGCCACGGTCGAGCGCGGGTTGCGGCTGGTCGTCTTCTGCTCGATCGAGATCGCGGGGCTGAGGCCCTCGATGTGATCGACATCGGGCTTCTGCATCAGCTCGAGGAACTGCCGCGCATAGGCGCTGAGCGACTCTACATAGCGCCGTTGGCCCTCGGCGTAGATCGTGTCGAAGGCGAGGCTCGACTTGCCGCTGCCCGACAGCCCGGTGATGACCGTCAGCGTATCGCGCGGGATATCGACCGAGACGTCCTTGAGATTGTGCTCGCGCGCGCCGCGCACGGAAATATGAGTCAGCATGGGAGCGGTTTGTTCCAGATTTGTTCGGATGGCGCAAGCGACCGGTTGCAGGGGCGAGATGGGGCGTTAAACTCGCAACGACAAGGTTTGGGGGCAAGCGATGAAGACGATGCTGATTGCGGCGCTGCTCGCGCTCGGGGGTCCCGCGCCCGCCGACGTGCCATTGCAGCCGACCGGCAAATGGACGGTCGAATATGCCGATGCGGCGTGCATCCTGTCGCGCGACTATGGTCCAAGCAATGCGCGAACGGCGCTCGGCATCAATCCTTCGCCGCTTGCTTCAGGCCTCGAAGTCGTAACCGTCACGCCAGGCGCGAAGACGACGCGATACCGTCCGATGAAAGGCACGCTCACGCTTCAACCGTCGGGCCGGACGATCGACAGCGATATCTCGGTTTACGAGATCAAGGAGAAGAACCAGACCATTACGACCCTGACGACCGAGGGGGATGTCGCAACCGAGCTCCTGCGCTCATCATCCTTGTCCGTCACCTTGGCGAATGGATCGCGTACAGCGTTTGCCGTACCGGGGATGACGGGGGCAGCGGGTGCGCTAAAGGCATGCCAGGACGATCTGCTTCACCAGTGGGGGATCGACCCGGCAGAGCGCGATTTGCCGTCGCTGGCGAACGGTAGTGCATCGCCTGCACAGTGGATCACAAATGACGATTATCCCTCATCGGCCGTGGGGGCTGGAATACAGGGTACTTCGACCATCGTCTGGACCATACGGACCGACGGCAAGGTCGGCGATTGTCGGGTCGTCCAGTCGAGCGGATCAAAAGCGTTGGACGACGCGTCCTGCAGCGCGATCAGCAAGCGCGGCCGGTATCAGCCCCCGCTCGGGGTCGATGGAAAACCACAGGTGCGGCACGCCATGCGCAAAATCGTCTGGCGCCTGCCGTATTAGCGTTAGGCGCCGCGCGCGCCGCTCGGGCGCCTCGAAAATCCGTCAGGTCTTGCCATAAGCTGGTAACGCCAGCCGCCAGCGGATTGCCGCCGCCCGCAGGGCAAAACCGCACGCAGCGGCGATCGGCGCGGCGAGGCTTGGCGAGATGCCCGCGCTCACCAGCACGACATACGACCCCGACGCCAGCGCCGCCGCGGTCACATACAATTCCGGCCGCATCAAGATCGACGGCTCGCCCGCGAGCACGTCACGGATCACCCCGCCGATGCACGCCGTCACCACGCCCATCAGCGCCGCCGGCACCGGCGGGATGCCGAATGCGAGCGCCTTCGCCGCGCCGAACACGGCATAGGCGGCCAAGCCCACCGCATCGAGCCAGTCGAGCGCAGTGCCCTTCCACCAGCGCTCGGGCGTCGTCCAGACCAGCACCGCGACCGCGAGGCAGATCCCCGCGACGAAGCGATCATGCACCCAGAACACCGGCGCGCCGATCAGCAGGTCGCGCACTGATCCGCCGCCGACCCCGGTGATCAGCGCGAAAAAGGTGGCGGTGACGAGCGTCTGGCGATGGCGAATTGCGGCGAGCGCACCGGTAATCGCGAACACGGCGATCCCGAACAGATCGAGCCAGGGCAGCGCGGAGCCGAATTGCCAGGGAAATTGCGAGGGCATCGCAGCGCTCTACCCGCGCAAGGCGCGCGAGGGAATGCGGCGCGCGACACCGGGTCGCGCGCCGCAGCGATCAGCGGACGGCCGCCGCTTCGTTGGCGACGACTTCGCCGCGCTGTTCGGGCGTCATCGCGCTTGCGTTGACATCGGCGGCGCGGATCGCGTCGGCGCGGTCTTCGCCGGTCTTGCGCTCCTGCTTGGCCTGCTCCTCGAGGTCCTTGGCGTTGGCCTCCATCGCGTCGGCGCGGTTGTCGGCAGCCTTCTCGACTTGCTTGGCGAGCTTGCCGTCGCCATTGCCGCCGCATGCGGCGAGCGGGAGTGCGACCAGCGCCAGCGCCGCGATCATCGTCTTTTTCATCGGTAACCCCTGTTGGACACGTACCGTGATGGTACGCGCGGGAAAACCGCCGTGCGCGCGGATCGTTCCACCTGCGCAGCGAGCGCGACGCTGGCATCGGCGCGGGGCATCGGGCATGGTCGCGCGATGCGACGGTATCAGCGCTCCACCCTCCTCTTTGCAGCGTGCCTCACCGGGTTGGCGGGGTTCGTCGATGCGCTGGCCTATTCGAGCATGGGCGGCTTCTTCGCTTCGTTCATGAGCGGCAATACGACGCGGCTCGGCGTGTCGCTCGCCACCGGGGCGAGCAACGACGCGCGGATCGGGGCCGGGTTGATTTTGAGCTTCGTCAGCGGCGTGGTGGCGGCGGCGATCATCGGACGTTCGCGGCCGCACCATCAGCGCGTCGCGGTGATGGCGCTGGTCACGCTGCTGCTCGGCGGCGCGGCGCTGTTTGCGCCGTATCATCCGGTCATCGTGCCGCTGCTGCTGCTGGCGACCGCGATGGGGGCGGAGAACGGCGTGTTCACGCGCGATGGCGAGGTCAGCATCGGGCTGACGTACATGACCGGCGCGCTGGTGCGGATCGGCCAGGGGCTTGCCGCCGCGCTGATGGGCGAAGGACCACGCTGGGACTGGGCGCGCTATCTTGGGTTGTGGCTGGGGTTCGGCGCGGGGGTGATCACGGGCGCGCGGTGTTATGCGGCGTACGGGACCGGCGCGCTGTGGATCGCGGCGGGGGCGGCGGCGGTGCTGACGATTGGGGCGCGGGCTACGCAGCGCGATACGGCGTAAGGGCGCGCGCCGACCGAGCAGATGCAACCGAGCCGTTCCCCGGCGAAGGCCGGGGCCCAGTCGTGCTGGAGGCGACGATCGCGCGACACCGCTCGCTTACCTCCGCCCTTGCTATTGGGCCCCGGCCTTCGCCGGGGAACGGGGGTGTGGCCGGTTGGCTTCCTGGTTGGCAGCGGCGTGGCAAAGCCACGCCGTCGGTCGGCGCTTCGGGCGCCGCCGGCCGGTCTGATCGCGGCGGGGCCGCGCCGTAGCTTTGCTACGGCTTGGCGCGATCAGACTCAGACGTGTATCGCCTTCCCTCTCACCGCCATCGCCGCTTCCTTCATCGCCTCGCTATGCGTCGGATGCGCATGGCAGGTGTAGGCGATGTCCTCGCTCGTCGCGCCCATCTCCATGCCAAGCGCAGCCTCGGCGATCATCGTGCCCGCGGGCACCGCGATCGCCCAGACGCCGAGCACGCGGTCGGACTTGGCATCGGCGATGATCTTCACGAAGCCGTCGGGATCATGATTGGTCTTGGCGCGGCTGTTGCCCGCCATCGGGAACTTGCCGACCTTGATCTCGCCGCCGTTCTTCGTCGCCTGCTCGCGCGCGACTTCCTCGGTGAGGCCGACGCCGGCGATCTCGGGCCAGGTGTAGACGACGCTCGGGATGACCGCGTGGTTCACGATGCCGGTGTGGCCCGCGATGTTCTCGGCGACCGCAATGCCTTCGTCCTCGGCCTTGTGCGCGAGCATCGGGCCCGGAATCACGTCGCCGATCGCCCATACGCCGGGGACGCTCGTCTGGAAGCGGTGGTCGGTGTCGATCTGGCCGCGCGGGTTGGTCGAGAGACCCGCGTTCTCGAGCGCGAGGCCGTCGGTGTTGGGACGGCGGCCGATCGACACGAGCACGCAATCCGCCTCGATCGTCTCGGCTGGGCCGCCGGCCGACGGCTCGACGGTGAGCGTCGCCTTGTCGCCGTTGACCGTCACGCCGGTGACCTTGGTCGAGAGCTTGAACTCGATGCCCTGCTTCTTGAAGACCTTGTTCGATTCCTTGCGGATATCGCCGTCGAAGCCAGGGAGGATCTGGTCGAGATATTCGACGCAGGTGACACGTGCGCCGAGCCGGCGCCACACGCTGCCGAGCTCGAGCCCGATCACGCCGCCGCCGATCACGACCATATGCTCGGGCACCTTGTCGAGCTCGAGCGCGCCGGTCGAATCGACGATGATCTTCTGGTCGACGGTGACGCCCGGCAGCGGGGTGACCGACGAGCCCGTCGCGATGACGATGTCCTTGGCGGTGACGGTCTGCTCGCCGACCTGGACGGTGTGCGCATCGACGAACGCGCCGCGGCCCTTGAGCCAGGTGACCTTGTTCTTCTTGAACAGGAAAGCGATGCCGCCGGTCAGCTGGTTGACCGCGTCGCGCCGCTGCGCGTGCATCTGCGGAAGGTCGAGCTCGGGCGTGACCTTAATGCCGAGCTTGGCCATCGTGCCGTTGGCGGCGGCGTCGAAATACTCGCTCGCGTGGAGCAGCGCCTTCGACGGGATGCAGCCGACGTTGAGGCAAGTGCCGCCTAACGTCTCGCGCGATTCGACGCAGGCGGTGCGCAGGCCCAGCTGGGCGGCGCGGATCGCCGCGACGTACCCGCCGGGGCCCGAGCCGATGATGAGGACGTCGTAATCGTAGTCAGCCATGTGTCACTCCGTTCGCCCCGAGCTTGCCGAGGGGCTGCCTTCTCTTCCGTCCGACAGACAAGGACAGTGCTTCGACAAGCTCGGCACGAACGGAATATGGGTAGGTGCGATCCGATATTACAGGTCGATCAGGATCCGCGTCGGGTCTTCGATCGCATTCTTGAGCGCGACGAGGAACGTCACCGCTTCGCGACCGTCGATCAGGCGGTGATCGTAGCTCAAAGCGAGGTACATCATCGGGCGGATCACAATCTGGCCGTTCACGACGACCGCGCGGTCCTCGATGCGGTGCAGGCCGAGCACGGCGGCCTGCGGCGGGTTGATGATCGGGGTCGACATCAGCGAGCCGAACACGCCGCCGTTCGAGATGGTGAAGGTACCGCCCTTCATTTCGTCCATCTTGAGCGTGCCGTCCTTGGCGCGCTTGCCGAAATCGCCGATCGTCTTCTCGACCTGCGCGACCGACATCTGATCGGCATCGCGCACCACCGGCACGACGAGCCCGCCGGGCGACGACACCGCGACCGAGATATCGGCATAATCGTGATAGACGATTTCATCGCCCTCGATCGAAGCGTTAACGCTGGGGATGTCCTTGAGCGCGAGGCAGGCCGCCTTCACGAAGAAGCCCATGAAGCCGAGGCGGACGCCGTGCTTCTTCTCGAACAGATCCTTGTACTTGGCGCGCGCTTCGATGACCGCGGTCATGTCGACGTCGTTGAAGGTCGTCAGCAGCGCGGCGGTGTTCTGCGCTTCCTTGAGGCGCTTGGCGATCGTCTGGCGCAGGCGCGTCATGCGGACGCGCTCTTCCTTGCGGCCGGTCGACGCGGCAACCGAAGCCGAGACGGGCGGTGCGGCGGCGGGTGCCGGGGCGGGCGCCGGGGTCGAGGCGGCAGCGGCGGCGACGTCGTCCTTGGTCAGGCGGCCATCCTTGCCGGTGCCCTTGACGGTCGCGGGGTCGACTCCGTGCTCGAGCACCGCGCGGCGGACCGACGGCGAAAGCGCGGCGGGGGTGTCGCGCGGGTCGGAGGCAGGCGCCTGCTGGCCGGCGGTCGCGGCGGGCGATGCCTGGGCCTCAGCCGCGGGCGACTGGAGCACGGCGGGCTGCGGCGCGGCAGCGGTGGCGGGCGCGCCCTCGCCTGCGTCGATCGTCGCGATCATGGCGCCGACGAGGACGGTGTCACCGACCTGCACCGCGTGCTGGCCCATCACGCCGGCGACGGGCGACGGGACTTCGACCGAGACCTTGTCGGTCTCGAGGCTGGCGATCGGCTCGTCGACCGCGACCTTGTCGCCGGGCTGCTTGAGCCATTCGCCGAGCGTCGCTTCGGTGATCGATTCACCGAGTACCGGTACTGTGACTTCGGTTGCCATATCAGCCTCTTTTCTCTTCCCCGGCGAAGGCCGGGGCCCAGGTGCGCAACGCTTGCCGATCAAGCGAACCGCGAAATTACGAATGCCCGGCTGCTCGCGCAGCCGGGGTAACGATCAAACCTTGCGTGTCCGGCGAATTTCCTCGCGGACGCTGTGCCCGAGCGCATCGGCGACGAGCGCCGCCTGCTCGGTCTGGTGCCGCTTCATCAGGCCCGTTGCCGGCGAGGCCGAGGCCGCACGCCCGGCATAGCGCGCACGCTGCACCGTGCCGCCCGCTTCGATGAGGCATTCCTCGATGAACGGATCGACGAACGTCCACGCGCCGTTGTTCTTCGGCTCTTCCTGCGCCCACACCACCGTTTCGAGGTTGGGCATGCGCTTCAGGCGCTCGACCAGCGGCTCACCCGGGAAGGGATAGAGCTGCTCGACGCGGACGATCGCCGTGTTCTGGTCGCCCGCGGCGTCGCGCGCTTCCATCAAATCGTAGGCGACCTTGCCGGTGCACAGCACGAGGCGCTTCACGTCCGCATCGGCGGGCGCCGAAGGATCGCTCAGCATGCGCTGGAAGTGGCTGTCGCCGATGAAGTCCGCGGTCTTCGACACCGCCAGCTTGTGCCGCAGCAATGACTTCGGCGTGAAGATGATCAAGGGCTTGCGGAACGAGCGGTGCATCTGCCGGCGCAGCAGGTGGAAATAGTTGGCCGGCGTGGTGCAGTTGGCGACCTGGATATTGTCCTGCGCGCAGAGCTGCAGGAAGCGCTCAACGCGGGCGGACGAATGCTCCGGCCCCTGCCCTTCATAGCCATGCGGCAGCAGCATCACGAGGCCGTTGGCGCGAAGCCACTTGGCCTCTCCGCTCGCGATGAACTGGTCGATCATGATCTGCGCGCCGTTCATGAAGTCGCCGAACTGCGCCTCCCACAGCACCAGCGTCTTCGGATCGGCGAGCGCATAGCCGTACTCGAACCCGAGCACGCCATATTCGCTCAGCGGCGAGTCGAGCACTTCGAAGCGGCCATGCTCGACGGTCGAGAGCGGGCGATACTTGTCCTCGTTGGTCTGATCGACCCACACCGCATGGCGCTGCGAGAAAGTGCCGCGGCCCGAATCCTGGCCCGACAGGCGGACGCCATAGCCTTCCGAGAGCAGCGAGCCGAATGCGAGCGCTTCGCCGGTCGCCCAGTCGAAATTCTCGCCGGTCTTGAACATCGCCCGCTTGGCGTCGAGCACGCGGTTGAGCGTCTTGTGGACGGTCAGCCCCTCGGGGATCGTCGTCAGCGTGCGGCCGAGCGAGTCGAACAATTTCTGCTCGATGCCCGTCTCGACGTTGCGGCGCGCGCTTTCCGAATCGGCGGGCGAGTGCAGCCCCGACCAGCGACCGGCGAACCAGTCCGCCTTATTGGGCTTGTAGGTCGCGCCAGCTTCGAACTCGCCTTCGAGCAGCGTCGTGAACTGCGCGATATTGGCGTCGATCCACGCGCGGTCGATCACCTTCTGCTCGATCAGCTTGGCGCCATAGATTTCGCTGACCGGCTGATGCTTGCGGATCACGTCGTACATCAGCGGCTGCGTGAAGGACGGCTCATCGCCCTCGTTGTGACCGTTGCGGCGATAGCACCACATGTCAATCACCACGTCGCGGTGGAACTTCTGGCGATATTCGATCGCCATCTTGGTGGCGAAGGTCACCGCCTCGGGATCGTCGCCGTTGACGTGGAAGATCGGCGCCTGGACGCCCTTGGCGACGTCCGACGGATATGGCGACGAACGCGCGAATTGCGGCGACGTCGTGAAGCCGACCTGATTGTTGATGATGAAGTGGACGCAGCCGCCGGTGTTGTAACCGCGGATGCCGGAGAAGCCGAGGCACTCCCAGACGATCCCCTGTCCCGCGAACGCCGCGTCGCCGTGGATGAGGACGGGGAGCGATGCCTTATGCTCGTCGAGATCGCCCGCGATCGTCTGGATCGCGCGCGTCTTGCCGAGCACGACGGGGTCTTCCGCCTCGAGGTGCGACGGGTTGGCGACCAGCGACATATGGACGCTGATCCCGTCGAACTCGCGGTCGGTCGAGGTGCCGAGGTGGTACTTCACGTCGCCCGAACCCGCGACATCGTCGGGATTGTCCGACCCGCCGCCGAATTCGTGGAAGATGATGCGGAAGGGCTTGGCCATCACGTTGGTGAGGACGTTCAACCGGCCGCGATGCGCCATGCCGAAGACGATATCGTTGATGCCGAGCGCGCCGCCATATTTGATGACCGACTCGAGCGCCGGGATCATGCTTTCGCCGCCATCGAGGCCGAAGCGCTTGGTGCCGACATACTTCTTGCCGCAGAAGCGTTCCCACTGCTCGGCTTCGATCACCTTGTTGAGGATCGCCTTCTTGCCGAGATCGGTGAACTCGATCGCCTTGTCCTTGCCTTCCATGCGGTCCTGCAGGAAGCGACGCTCTTCGACGTCGGCGATATGCATGTATTCGAGGCCAACATTGCCGCAATAGTTGGTGCGCAGCGTGTCGACGAGCTCGCGGATCGTCGCCCATTCGAGCCCCATCGCGCCGCCGAGATAGACCTTGCGGTCGATATCGGCGTCGGAGAAGCCGTGATATTCTGTCTTGAGATCATCGGGCATGTCGCGCGTCGACAGGCCGAGCGGATCGAGATTGGCGGCGAGATGGCCGCGCACGCGGTAGGTGCGGATCAGCATCATCGCGCGGATCGAATCGCTCGCGGCGCGCAGGATCGCGTCCTGCGAGGGCGCCGGGGCAGCCGCCGCGGCGGGAGCTGGCTTGGCGCCACCGCGCGCGGGCTTGGGCGCGGGCTCCATCTGAGTCGGGTCGAGCGCCGAGGTGAGATCGTCGGTCGAGGAAAGCGGCCAGTTCGCCTGCTGCCACGAAGCGCCTTCGGTCGAGCCTTCGAGGCCTTCGAACCAGGAGCGCCACGACGGCTCGACGCTGTCGGGCGACGCCTTGAACCGCGCATAGAGCGACTCGATGAAGGCGGGGCTTACGCTGCCCGCAACATCCGCGAAATCCTGGCCTTCAATGCCCATGTGCCTTCACCTCTACTTCCCCTCTCCCAGCGGGAGAGGGAGGGGCCCACCCGCGACAGCGGGTGGGAGGGTGAGGGCAGCCCAATCTGCTAGCCTGCCCTCATCCGGCCCTGACGGGCCACCTTCTCCCACAGGGAGAAGGATTTGTCGTTCAACCGTTCAGCACTGCCAGCAAGGTGGTGCCCAGTTCCGAGGGGCTGTCCGCAACGCGGATACCCGCCGCTTCCATCGCCGCGATCTTGTCCTCGGCGCCGCCCTGGCCGCCCGAGACGATCGCCCCGGCATGGCCCATGCGACGACCCGGAGGCGCCGTGCGGCCCGCGATGAAGCCGGCCATCGGCTTCGAGCGACCGCGCTTGGCTTCGTCGCGCAGGAACTGCGCGGCTTCCTCTTCGGCCGACCCGCCGATTTCGCCGATCATGATGATCGACTTGGTCTCGTCGTCGGCGAGGAACAGCTCGAGCACGTCGATGAAGTTCGTGCCGTTGACCGGATCGCCACCGATGCCGACCGCAGTCGTCTGACCAAGGCCTGCGTTCGACGTCTGGAACACCGCCTCATAGGTGAGCGTGCCTGAACGGCTGACAACGCCGACCGAACCCTTGCGGAAGATGCTGCCGGGCATGATGCCGATCTTGCACTCACCCGGCGTCAGCACGCCCGGGCAGTTCGGGCCGATCAGCCGCGACTTGGAACCCGACAGCGCGCGCTTGACGCGGACCATGTCGAGCACCGGAATCCCTTCCGTGATCGTGACGATCAGCGGAACCTGTGCGTCGATCGCCTCGAGGATCGAGTCGGCCGCGAAGGGGGGCGGAACGTAGATGACGGACGCGGTCGCGCCGGTCTTGGCGACGGCCTCGGCGACGGTGTCGTACACCGGCAGATCGAGGTGGGTGGTGCCGCCCTTGCCGGGCGTCACGCCGCCAACCATCTGCGTGCCGTATTCGAGCGCCGCCTTGGTGTGGAAGCTGCCGGTCTCACCGGTCATGCCCTGGGTGATGACCTTGGTGTTCTTGTCGACGAGAATGCTCATGCAGCGTTCTTCCTGTTGGGAGAAAGCGGTGGTGCGCTGATCGCACCACCGGCAGAAAAATCAGTTGAGCGACCCGTCGATCGCCTTGCACGCGACCAGCAGTTCCTTGACCGCGTCGACCGAGACCGAGAGGTTGCCCTTGGCTTCGTCGTCGAGTGCGATCTCGACGATCTGCTCGACGCCGCCCGCACCGATCACCACCGGAACGCCGACATAGAGATTGTCGATGCCGTACTGGCCGGTGAGGTGCGCCGCTGCCGGGAGGACGCGCTTCTGGTCGTAGAGATAGGCTTCGGCCATCGCGATGCCGCTGGTGGCGGGCGCATAATAGGCCGAGCCGGTCTTGAGCAGCGCGACGATCTCGCCGCCGCCGCCGCGCGTGCGCTTGACGATGGCGTCGATCTTCTCCTGGGTCGAACGGCCCATCGCGATCAGATCGGGGACGGGGATGCCCGAGACGGTCGAATACTGGATAACCGGGACCATCGTGTCGCCATGCCCGCCGAGCACGAAGCTGGTGACGTCCTTGACCGAAACCTCGAATTCCTCTGCGAGGAAGTGGCTGAAGCGCGCCGAGTCGAGCACGCCGGCCATGCCGACCACCATGTGATGCGGCAGCCCCGAGAATTCGCGCAGCGCCCACACCATCGCGTCGAGCGGGTTGGTGATGCAGATGACGAACGCGTCGGGGGCATTGGCGGCGATGCCCTCGCCGACGGCCTTCATCACCTTCAGGTTGATACCGAGCAGATCGTCGCGGCTCATGCCGGGCTTGCGCGCGACACCAGCGGTGACGATGATCACGTCGGCGCCGGCGATGTCCTTGTAATCGTTGGTACCGGTGACCTTGGCGTCGAAGCCCTCGACCGGCGAACACTGGCTGAGATCGAGCGCCTTGCCCTGCGGCACGCCTTCGACCACGTCGAACAGCACGACGTCGCCCAGACCCTTGAGCGCTGCGAGGTGCGCGAGCGTGCCACCGATGTTACCGGCGCCGATCAGCGCGATCTTCTTGCGAGCCATCTGGGATCCTTCCGACTATCGCCCGCATCCGGGCGTTGTGATTGGGGCCGCGGACGCGCGGCGGGGCAGATGGCGCGCGGCTTAGGCCGGTTTGCGCCTCGGGGCAACCGTAAAGGCGACGGGGTTAACAAGCAGTATTGCGACTAATTCGCAAGTGCAATTAGGGAGGCTTACACTCTGTACCTAGGATGAACGCGACAGCGCTCAGTCGGTGCCATGGCCTTGCGCGAGATACGCTTCTGAACGCATTTCTTCCAGGCGGCTGATCGTGCGTTCGAACTCGAAACGGCCATCCCCCGCTTCGTAGAGCAGCGCGGGCTCGGCTTGGGCGGCGGCGAGCAGTTTGACCTTATGTTCGTACAGCGCATCGATCAAAGCGACGAATCGCGCCGCCTCGTTGCGCATGTCGGGGCCGAGCTTGGGGATGCCGACGAGGATCACGGTGTGGAAGCGCCGCGCGATCGCGATGTAGTCGGCGGCGCCGCGCGCCTCGCCGCACAGCCGCTTGAAGCTGAACACGGCAACACCCTTGAGCGCCTTGGGAACGTGGAGCGTGCGGCCCTGGACGATCATCTCTTCGGAGGGAACGTGGGCGCGGTCCTCGACCGGGAAATCGGTGAGGCGGAAAAAGTCGCCCGAGAGCGTCGCGGTCGCCTGCGGGCCGTTGGGAACGAGCCAGGTGTCGACCTGCCCCAGGCGATCGCGGCGATAATCGGTCGGGCCGTTGAGCGCGAGCACGTCGAGCTTTTGCTCGATCAGCGCGATGAACGGCAGGAAGTGCTCGCGGTTGAGGCCGTTCTTGTAGAGATCGGCGGGCGGGCGGTTCGAAGTGGTCACCACCGTCACGCCCTCGTCGAGCAAATGCGTGAACAGCCGCGAGAGGATCATCGCGTCTGGGCTGTTGGTGACCATCATCTCGTCGAACGCGAGCAGTCGCGTTTCCTCGGCGAAGGTTCTGGCGAGCGGCGGGATCGGGTCGCCGAGTTCCTTGGCACGCTCGACGGCGAGGCGCTGGTGCACTTCGAGCATGAATTCGGCGAAATGGACGCGGCGCTTGCGGCGGATGTCGAGACTGTCGAAGAACAGGTCCATCAGCATCGACTTGCCGCGACCGACCCCGCCCCAGATGTAGAGCCCGCGGGGTGGCTCAGGCTTGCGGCCGAGCACGCGCCACAGCGTGGAGCCGCGTTTTGGGGTGGCCTGGAGCGCGGTCGCGAGATCGGCGAGGCGCTGGGCGGCGGCGGCTTGCTCGGGATCGGGTTTCAGCTCGCCCGAAGCGAGGAGCGCGGCGTAGCGCTTGAGGATGTCGGTCATTCCGTAACGCACCTCACATGGATTCCCACGGAGCTGCAGTTACCGCGAGGTGACCCCTCAAATCCTTCTCCCGGTGGGAGAAGCTGGCGCGAAGCGCCGGGTGAGGGTGCTGCGCGATATCGGCTGCGTCACCCTCACCCTTCCCACGCCGTTGGCGGGGCCCCTTCCCTCGGCCGGAGGGAGCGGGAGAAAAATCAAACGACGCGTTCGATTTCCATCTTCTTAATCTCGGCGATCGCCTTGGCGGGGTTGAGACCCTTGGGGCAGACGTTCGCGCAGTTCATGATCGTGTGGCAGCGATACAGGCGGAACGGATCCTCGAGCTCGTCCAAACGCTCGCCGGTCATCTCGTCGCGGCTGTCGGCGAGCCAGCGATAGGCTTGCAACAGGATCGCCGGCCCCAGGAACTTGTCCGAATTCCACCAATAGCTCGGGCACGCCGTCGAGCAGCACGCGCACAGGATGCACTCGTACAGCCCGTCGAGCTTCTCGCGCTCGGCCGGCGACTGGAGCCGCTCCTTGCCCGAGGGCGGCGGGGTGACGGTCTGCAGCCACGGCTTGATCGAGCTGTACTGCGCATAGAAGTGCGTGAAATCGGGGACGAGATCCTTGATCACTTCCATGTGCGGCAGCGGCGTGATGCGGATCTCGCCCTTCACGTCCTCGATCGCCTTGGTGCAAGCGAGCGTGTTGGTGCCATCGATGTTCATCGCGCACGACCCGCAAATGCCCTCGCGGCACGAACGGCGGAAGGTGAGCGACGAATCCTGCTCGGACTTCATCTTGATCAGCGCGTCGAGAACCATCGGGCCGCACGAGTCGAGATCGACCTCGAACGTATCGTAATGCGGGTTCTGGCCGGCATCGGGATCGTAGCGATAGATCTTGAAGTTCTTGATCCGAGTCGCGTCCGATGCCGCTTTGTGCACCGTGCCGGTCTTCTTGATCTTCGAATTGGCGGGAAGGGAGAATTCGGCCATCGCTGTCTCGTTTCCGTGATGCGTAGCGCCCAAGAGCGCCGGGTTTGCGACCGCTCGTACACAGAGTGAGCGCGGGCCGCAAACCCTAGCTCTGCATTGCAGCATGCAATTGAAAGAGGGTGGGCAATTTGTCCCAGCCGCGGCATCGCTCTCGCGCGCGCTGAAAGGGTGGGGAGCAAGCCCTCAGATCACGTCGAGCACCAGCCCGAGATCGCGCGCCTGCTCGGCCTCGATATACCAGTTCGACGGCGCCTTCTCGCGCAGTTCCTCGAAATCGACCTGGCTGTCCTTGACGATCGCGCGGAAGCCCTCTTCCTCGATCTCGATCGAATGCTCGACCTCGTGGAGCGCCGCCTTGATCGACGCGACGACCATCCGCAGCGGTCCGTCGAGCGTGATCGTCTTCGAGATCTTGCGCTCGTGGATCATCAGCCGCGTGTGCCGCGTGAGGAACCGGCGCTCGACCGGGAACGCCGCCATGAAGGTCGCGCCTGCCGAATAGACCGCGACCTTACCGAGGAACAGGATCTCGCGCCCGTCATGCTCGTCGAGCAAGCGGATATCGTCGGCCATCGTCCGCGCGACCTCAGGGTCGCCGCCGAGCGTCGTCAGCGCGATGACGATCGTCCCCTCCTCCGGGCAGGCGTCGAGCTGCTGGCGGAAGTTGGTGTACATCAGCTGGTCGACCGGACCCGACAGGCGGATGTGCGGATTGGCGAGCAAGGGGTAGCGGGTGGCTGTCATGCCCGCGCCAACCGGCGAAGCGGGGCCTGGTTCCAGCGCCACCGCAACATCCGAAATTTTCAGCCGGGTTCGATCGGCTGCCGGGGCGGCATGGCGGGGGCGTGGACTGCCCCCGCCACGCTATCAATACACCCGCTTCTTCGGCTTGATGTACTCGGCCTCGTCGGTGAGCGTGTAATCGTGGACCGGGCGATAGCCGATCTCGACCTTGCCGCCCACGCCGCCCCAGCCCGCGAAGGTCGCGGTGGTGTGCTTCATCCAGTTCGCGTCGTCGCGATCGGGATGATCCTCGTTGACATGCGCGCCGCGCGATTCCTTGCGGTTCGCCGCCGACTGCATCGTCACCATCGACTGCGCGAGCAGATTGTCGAGCTCGAGCGTCTCGACCAGATCGGTGTTCCAGATCAGCGAGCGATCCGTGACCGCGACGTCATTGAGCTTGGCGTAGGTCGCCTTGATCTGCTCGACGCCCTCGTTCAGCAGCTCGTTGTCGCGGAACACGGCACAGTTCTTCTGCATCGTGCGCTGCATCTCGAGCCGGATCTGCGCGGTCGGGATCGTGCCCGTCGCGTTGCGGAAGCGATCGAGGCGGCTGAGCGACAGCTCTTCCGACCCCTTGGGCAGCGGCTGGTGCGGCGTGTTGGGCTTGAGGATATCCTTGATCCGCAGCCCCGTCGCACGGCCGAACACGACCAGATCGATCAGCGAGTTCGAGCCCAAGCGGTTGGCGCCGTGAACCGAGACGCACGCCGCCTCGCCCACCGCGAACAGGCCGGGGACGACCGCATCGGGGTTGCCATCCTTCATATGGACGACTTCGCCGTGATAATTGGTCGGGATGCCGCCCATGTTGTAATGCACCGTCGGCGTGACCGGCAGCGGCTGGCGCGTCAGGTCGACGCCGGCGAAGATCTTGCCGGTCTCGGTGATGCCCGGCAGGCGCTCGGCGAGCACCTTGGGGTCGATATGGTCGAGATGGAGCCAGATATGGTCGCCATTCTTGCCGACGCCGCGACCCTCGCGCATTTCGAGCGCCATCGAGCGCGACACGACGTCGCGCGACGCGAGATCCTTCGCCGAGGGTGCATAGCGCTCCATGAAGCGCTCGCCCTCGGAATTGGTGAGATACCCGCCCTCGCCGCGCGCGCCTTCGGTGATGAGCACGCCCGCGCCGTAGATGCCGGTCGGATGGAACTGGACGAACTCCATGTCCTGCAGCGGGAGCCCCGCGCGCAGCACCATCGCATTGCCGTCGCCGGTGCAGGTGTGCGCCGACGTCGCCGAATAATAGCAGCGACCATAGCCACCCGTCGCGAGCACGACATTGTGCGAGCGGAACCGGTGGATCGAGCCGTCGTCCATGCACAGAGCGATCACGCCGCGGCACACGCCGTCTTCCATGATCAGGTCGAGCGCGAAATATTCGATGTAGAAGTCGGCGTCATACTTCAGGCTCTGCTGGTAGAGCGCGTGGAGCATGGCGTGGCCGGTACGATCGGCGGCAGCGGCGGTGCGCTGGACCGGAGGCCCCTCGCCCATGTTCTGCATGTGACCGCCGAACGGACGCTGGTAGATCGTGCCATTCTCGTTGCGGCTGAACGGCACACCGGCGTGCTCGAGTTCATAGACCGCCGCCGGTGCTTCGCGCACCATATACTCGATCGCGTCCTGGTCGCCGAGCCAGTCCGACCCCTTGACGGTGTCGAACATGTGCCACGTCCAATGGTCGGGGCTGTTGTTGCCGAGCGACGCGGCGATACCGCCCTGCGCCGCCACGGTGTGGCTGCGCGTCGGGAACACCTTGGTGATGCACGCGGTTTTCAGCCCGCTTTCGGCGATCCCCATCGTGGCACGAAGGCCGGACCCGCCGGCACCGACGACGACGGCGTCGTAGGTATGATCGATAATCTTATATGCCTCAGACATGCGGCACTCCGGTGGTGGCGGTGAACGCGACCTTGAGGATCGCAAAAAGGGCGACGGCGCCGCTGCCGAAGGTGAAGAAGTTGAGCAGCAGCATCAAAGCAACCCGGCTGGCGCCGTGTTGGTAGTCCTCGATCAGCACCTGCAGCCCGAGCCGGAAGTGATAGAAGACCGAGAGGATCAGCAGCACCAGCGGGATCGCCGCCCAGGGCGAGCCGAGCCAGGTGTGGACCGAGTCGTAATCGTAGACCGGCAGGCGGACGAGCGCGACGAAGAACCACAAGGTGAGAAACAGGTTCGATCCGGCGGTGACGCGTTGCGCCCACCAATGGTGTGCGCCTTCCTTGGCGCTGCCGAGACCGCGGACGCGGCCGAGTTCGGTTCCGTTACCCATCTTACTTGACCCCCACGATATAGGCCCAGACGAGCACGGTTGCCACCACCGCGAAGACCATCGTCGCGATCGAGCCCGAGCGATTGATCTTCAACTCGTAACCGGCGCCGGCATCGAGGAAGAAGTGGCGGATGCCGGTCGCCATGTGCTGGAAGAAGCACAGCGTCATGCCGATGGCGAACAGGTAGCCGAGCGCACCGCCGGCAACTTCGCCGAACACATGGTAGAAAGTGTGATAGCTCTCGCGCCCCGCCGCGATCGCGGCGAGCCACCAGACGAGCACGACGGTGCCGACGGTCGCCATACCGTCGCCGGTAATGCGGTGGAGGATCGAGACCACCATGTGCGGACCGGGTTTCCAGATCGACAGATGCGGACTGAGCGGTCGGGCGCGGGGTGTTGGGCTGGCCAAGGCTAGGACGTCCTCGTCATATTGGGTTGTGGCTCCTTTAGTCGGCAAGCGCTGCGATGCAAGGTTTCTGGCATGCCACGCACATGCAGCAATTGCAGCTGGGCACTTTGCCCAAGGGCCTGAGCAGGCCGCACGCAGGGCTTACCGAGCGTTAACCAAATCGCGTTAAGCCATCGGGTGACCGCCGACCAGTAGCGTACAGCCCATGGCTGCGGCAGATACGGAGCTTCGCCTTGAACCCCACTGCATTGCCTGCCCCCGGTACGGTCGCCGCGACCATCGATATCCGGGCGCGCCTGCGCGCCTTCGATTTCGACAATACGCTGGAAGCCGCCGCGCGCGACGTGTGGAGCGTCCTCGAGGCTGATGCCGCCGAGATCGCGCTGGCGTTCTGGGCGCAATGGCGCCGGGCGAGCCCGGGCGAAAAGAGCTGGCAGCCGCACGAAGAAACCAAGATGATCGAGCTTGGCGTGACCTTCCTGCGCAATCGCTTCTGCGACGTTTCGGGGCGTGCCTGGATCGAGTCGATGGAGCGATCGGTCGCGTCGGGCTACAAGGAGGGCGTGTCGACGATGGCGTTGCTGTCGATGACCTGCGCGAGCGACCGCGCCGCGCTCGATATCCTGTTCAAACGCGTCAAGGGCGACGACCCGCGCCTGCCGGGCTTCATCGATACGCTGATGCGGCTGACCGGGCTCGAAGCCGAGATCACCGTCGAAATCTACAACGCCTTCCGCCTCAACAGCGCGCAGGGCGAGCGCGACCGACTCGCCACCGAATTCCGCGAGCGCATCGCCGCGACGGTCGAGGAAGCGACGCAGGAATCCGAAGTGCTGCGCGGCCAGTCGGTCCGCACCTCGACGTCCGCGCGCGGCATGCTCGGCAAGACGAGCGAAGTCGCCGCCGCCGCCGAGCAATCGGCGATGGCGATGCGCGAGGCGGCGCAGACCGCTGCCGGGCTGATCCGCGCGATCGAGGATGCGCGCTCCGAAGTCGAAGCCGCCGCCGAGATCGCGACACGCGCCTCGACCCAGGCAAGCGCTGCGGTCGGCATGTCGGAAACGCTCAGCGACCATGCCAAGTCGATCGAATCGATCCTCGGGCTCATCCGCGACATCGCCGGGCAGACCAATTTGCTCGCGCTCAACGCAACGATCGAGGCGGCGCGCGCCGGCGATTCGGGGCGTGGCTTCGCGGTCGTCGCGCAAGAGGTGAAGTCCTTGGCCAACCAGACCGCGCGCGCAACCGACGACATCGCCGCCAAGATCGCCGCGATCCAGTCGGCGACGCGCTCGACCGTCGCGACCAACGCCTCGATCAAATCGACCGTCGCCGAGGTCCAGGAAAGCGCCAACCGCATCCGCTATGCGATGGAGGCGCAAGCGCACACCGTCACCGCGATCACCGCCGCGGTCGACGAGACCGCGCTCGCCGCCGATTCGATGTCGAACACCATCACCGCGATCCGCGAGGACACCGAATCGGTTGCCTCCGAGATCGACAGCGTCGGGCGCGGCTTCGATTCGCTCGACCACAAGCTGGGGACTTTAAAGAACCGCGCGAGCGACTTCGTCGCAAAAGTCGCGGCGCAAACCGGGAACGAGGAACTGAGATGGCAGTAAGCGACGCGCTTGTAGGCGCGATCCCGGGTGGGTGGAGCGGCGAACACCGCACCGCCGCCGCCCGTGTCGCCGACTATGATTGGGACGGCAGCATCCGCGCGTGCGCGGCGGAGATCACGCAGGCGATCGCCGGACACGAAGCCGAAATCTCGCGTGCTTTCTGGGAGCATTATCTCTCGCTGCCGGTGAGCGCGCACATCCGCTCGCAATTCACCGCGGACTATCTCGACACGCGAGTCGACAACAGCGCGCGCTACACCCGCGTCAAATATGCCGCGCCGTACGAGGATGACTGGATGCGAATGGCGACGCGCCATGCCGCATCGTCGCAAAAGGCGGGCGTGCCGTTGCAAGCACTGCTCTCGTCGTTGAGCTTTGCGCATACCCGCACGCTGGTCGCGATCGAAGCCAAGCTCGGCAGCGGGTCGTCGCGGATCGGCGCGCTCGCCGATTGCGTCCAGCGGCTCGCGCTCGTCGAGGCCGATGTGATGGCGTCGTATCTCGGCGCGCACGATGCCGAACGCGCGCGCTCCGAACGGCGCACCCGCTCGGCCGATTTCAGCGCGACTATCGCCAGCTCGATCGAGGGTGCCGCCGCGCTCGGCAACCGCATTCGCGTCCAGGCACAAGGCGCATCGCGCGCGGCGCGCGGGATGCTCGGCCAGACGAGCGAAGTCGCCGCTGCGGCCGAACAGTCGGCGATGGCAATGCGCGAAGCCGCGCAGACTGCCGCTGGCCTCATTCGCGCGATCGAGGATGCGCGCAGCGAAGTCGAAGCCGCCGCCGAAATCGCAACGCGCGCCTCGACCCAGGCGACGACGGCGGTCGGCATGTCGGAGACGCTCAGCGATCACGCCAAGTCGATCGAATCGATCCTCGGCCTGATTCGCGACATTGCCGGACAGACCAATCTGCTCGCGCTCAACGCGACGATCGAGGCGGCGCGCGCGGGCGATGCCGGCCGTGGTTTCGCGGTGGTCGCGCAGGAGGTGAAGACCCTCGCCAACCAGACCGCGCGTGCGACCGACGACATCGCCGCCAAGATCGCCGCGATCCAGTCGGCAACGCGCTCGACGGTCGAGACCAACGCCTCGATCAAATCGACCGTCGTCGAGGTCCAGGAAAGCGCCAACCGCATCCGGTTCGCAATGCAGGCGCAAGCGCAGACCGTCACCGCGATCACCGCGGCAGTCGACGAAACCGCGCTCGCCGCCGATTCGATGTCGGGGACGATCACCGCGATCCGGGCGGGCACCGAGCGAGTCGCGGGCGAGATCGACACGCTCGAACGCGAGTTCGGCACCGTCGATGATCGGCTGGGCGAGCTGAAAGGCGCGGCCGACACCTTCTCGGCGAGCGTGGCGGCCTGACCTCCTCCCGTCTCTCCCATCCTTGAAAGGGAGGGGAGGCCCGTAGCGCTTGGGCGAACGGCCCGCTAAACACCGCCCATGACCAACATCCTCCTCACCGGTTCATCGCGCGGGATCGGTGCCGCCACGCTCACCGCGCTCGAAGCGGCGGGCGCCACCGTCATCGGCCAGGGCACCCGCTCGGGCATCCCCGCCGACTTCGCCGATCCTGCCGCACCGCGCGCCTTGTGGGATGCAGCACTCGCGCGCTGCGACGGGCGGATCGACGTGCTGATCAACAATGCCGGGGTGTTCGAAGCGAACCCGATCGAGTCCGACGATGCCGTGTGGGTCGAGCAGTGGGAGCGCACGCTGCGGATCAACCTGACCGCCTCGGCCGAACTCTGCCGCTTCGCGGTGCGCCACTGGCAGGAGCGCGGCGTCGGCGGGCGGATCGTCAACATCGCCAGCCGCGCGGCCTATCGCGGCGATTCGCCCGCGCATTGGCATTATGCCGCATCGAAGGCCGGGATGGTCGCGATGACCAAGTCGATCGCGCGCGGCTATGCCCGTAACGGGATCCTCGCGTTCGCGATCTGCCCGGGCTTCACGATGACGGGGATGGCCGAGGATTATCTCGAGAGCCGCGGCGGCGACGCGCTGCTCGCCGACATTCCGCTCGGGCGCGTCGCGATGCCCGAGGAAGTCGCCGAGGCCGCGCGCTTCCTCGCGCTGACCGCGCCGGCGTCGATGACGGGCGCGGTGCTCGATATCAACGGCGCGAGCTACGTCCGTTAGCGCAGCGCGCGCAGCCGCTCGAGATCCTCGGGCCGGTCGATGTCGAGCAGCTCCGCCTCGGGCGCGATGACGTGGCGCCCCGCGCGGACCATCGCGCGCGCGCCTTCGTCGCCCGCCAGTTCGAGCAACGCCGGAAGCCGCGCTGCGCCGAACAGCGCGGGCGGGCTCGTCTGGACGCCGTTGCTCGAGGCGATCACGGCATTCTCGCCATCACCGTCGACCGCGTCGGCGAGGCGATAGATGTGCGACGCGGTCACGCGCGGCATGTCCGCCAGCGCGATCACCGCGCCGGCACAGCCGAGCTCGATCGCCGCGCGCACGCCGAGCTTGACCGATCCCGCCATGCCGTCGCCGGGGTCGGCATTGTGGAGCACGGTGTAGCCGCGATTGCCGAAATCGAGCGCGGTGTTCGAACAGACCGCAAAGCGCGCCTTGAACGGCACATCCTCGAGCGCGGTGACGACGTGGAAGGCGAGCGGCTTGCCGAGAAAGTCCTGCTGCAACTTGTCGGCATCGCCAAAGCGTTCGGACCGCCCCGCGGCGAGCAGGATCAGCACATAGTCGTCGATCGCGATCATCTCGGTTCTCCGGCGCGGCAGCTCCCCGCCCGCGCCATCAACGCGCGCCGTCGCCGATATGGTCCGCACAGCGCTGCGCTATCGAGGCTTTTCGCGTGGCGCGCTATCGTCAAACTGTCATCGTCTTGCCCCATGCGGGCGGACACGACGCTGCCAAGAGGATTTTTACGACGATGACGCATTCGAGCACCGCCAAGGCCGCCCAGACAGTCGCGGCGCTGTTGCTGTCGCTGGCGTCGAGCGCGGCGATCGCGCAGACTGGCGCGATGACGATCGGCGCGGCTGTCTCTTATACACATCT